>JBDZVW010000416.1:0-2660 GCA_040255885.1 Betaproteobacteria bacterium | reverse complement strand
GCAGCGCCACCAGACGCTCCAGCTCATCGGCGAGATGCGCGCCCCACGCCGGCTGGCCGCGCGTGAACGCGGCTTCGGCGATGTTCAGTGTGTGCGGCAGATGATCGACCGCGGGCAACAGTGCGCCGGAATAAGCCTTGCGGTTGGGCGCGATGCCGCCGACCGAAATGCCACCAAAGCCGACGCCGTGGTAGCCGCGCTCGCGGCCGATGAAGCGGGTGCGCTGCCCTTCGCCGCGCGCGCGGTGGTAGGCCAGCGCGATTTTCAGCGCGGTATCGACCGATTCCGAACCGGAGTTGGTGAAAAAAATCCGGTTCAGCCCGTTGGGCGTGATCTGCGCGATCTTGGTCGCGGCCTCGAACGCCTTCGGATGGCCGATCTGGAAACTGGGCGCGTAATCCATCTCCGCCACCTGCGCCTGCACCGCCTCGACGATCTCGCGCCGCGCGTGACCGGCGTTCACACACCACATGCCGGCCGTGCCGTCGAGAATGCGGCGGCCGTCGTGCGCGGTGTAATACATGCCGTCGGCCTTCACCAGCAGCAGCGGTGCGCTCTTGAACTGGCGGTTGGCGGTGAACGGCATCCAGTATGCCGACAGGTCGAGATTCACATCATCCATTTTCATCGGGGATCTCCTGGCGTCTGTCAGTGCGCGGCGGACGCGATCATGGCATTCGGTATGGCGCTATCGGATTTTTAACGCATCGCTTGAAAACGATGATCCATTATTGCTGTGGCCAGGTTTTTAAACAAGGGTTCACTGCATTCCGCCGACACGTTGATTTACCGCGGCTATCCACTACAATCGTTAAATATACTTAACGATCTTAAACGGAAGACGCAATGGACAACGAGCTCGGCACACGGCTGCGCGCCGCCCGCACCCGCGCCGGGTTGTCGCAACGGCAACTCGCCAAGCAGTCCGGTGTAACCAATGCCACGATTTCGATGATCGAATCCGGGCGGATCAATCCGTCCGTCGGCTCACTGAAGCGCGTGCTTTCCGGCATCCCGATGGGATTGTCGGAATTTTTTGCCGACGGACTGCTCGACCAGGAACAAGTGTTCTTCTCGAAGCACGATCTGATCGAGATCGGCAAGGGCAGAATCTCCTACCGCCAGATCGGCGCCAGTCTCAAGACGCGCAAGATACAGCTGCTGCACGAACGTTATGAAGCTGGCGCGGACACCGGAAAAGTGCCGTTGACCCACGACGGCGAAGAATGCGGGCTGGTGTTGCGCGGACGCGTGGAGGTCACCGTCGGCGACCGGGTGCGGGTGCTGGGACCCGGCGACATCTATTACTTTTCAAGCCGCATCGGCCATCGTTTCCGCAATGTCGGCAAGGACGTGTGCGAAATCGCGAGTGCCTGCACGCCGCCGTCGTTCTGAGCGGCTCCGGTGCTGCGTTACTTCAGCATGATTCTTTTTTTGATAAATAAAACTAAATCGTAATGGATCTAAATTTCACGCTTAAATCCATTGTAAACAAGCGTATTAGCGTTAATATATGTTGCGCAGCAACATCAATGGAGACTAACGTGAAACTGATCAAGACCATCATCGATGCGGTCGACGCCTATTTCAATTCGCAAGAGCTCGGCGTCCGCGATCATTACCTCGCCCAGGCAAAAAACCTGACCGAACTCGAAGCTCGCGCCCGTCTGCTGGAACGCCGCGTGCTGAACGGCACAAAGGTCTGGCGCTGATGCGGTAGCCCCGCATGACGTACGAAAAAAGGGCCGGTTAAAAAACCGGCCCCCCGAGGAGGTTGTTCACAATGAATAATCCTTGTTATGGCCTCGGAAGGAGTCACCGCGGCCTGCCTGAACAGGGAGCAACAACCGCGCCAGTGCACTATTCCGCGTAATTGCGTGCATTCGGGCGCGCGGGCCTGCCGACAAACGTCAGGTAGTGCCGCAAACCGCGTTTGCGATCAGTAACACCCCTGCCCCGAAAGCAGCAGCGCCAACCGCTTGCGCGGCCCTTTCGCCGGACGGCGCAACACGTTCGGCGGTAATCGCGACGGTTGCGACAGCCATCGCATGCAAGTCCATGATTCCGACGGCGAGAAGGCTTGCCGTCAGACCGATGCAACTGCAGCAGCAATGCAGGCCGAGGCGCAGGCCGCAGCGCCAGGCCGTGCCGGTATCTGCCGGTAACGCGTCGCCGCGCTCCGGCGCCGCCCGGCAACATGCCAGGTGACGCGCCTTCCACGCGCTGAACTGGAGCGCACCGGCGATCACAAGCACCACACCGACCATGGCCGGAACGGCACGCGCCAGCGCTGGCCACCGCATCCCGGCCGCCGTCAACGCGACGCCCAGCGGAAAAATGGCGATGCCCAATGCAATCCACACGAAAAGGTATCCTGCGCCAATCAGCATCGCCGGCACAGCGGCACGCGTTTCGCCCGTCCTGCCGAGGGCCGCGTAATAACGCCACAGCGTCGGCGCCAGTGACGGTAGCATCATCGCCGCCATCATCACCGTCCATATGCCGAGGAACGACGCCACAACACCGGGCCACGTCTGGCCGCACATAGGCATCCAGGCCATCGACATCATCCAGCCGCCCGGCATCGGCATTCCGCCCGACATCGACTCGCACCACACGATCATCACCGCCGCGCTGCCGGCGAAGAGCGCTCCCGAGAT
>JBDZVW010000078.1:0-10045 GCA_040255885.1 Betaproteobacteria bacterium | reverse complement strand
GCGCTTCGCCGCCCGTACATTGCTCGACATCGAAAGCATTGCGCTCGAGGTCGGCAGCGCCTATGCGCTGACCGGCGACAACGGGGTGGGGAAAAGCACGCTGTTGCGGATCATCGCCGGTCTGGAGCCGGCCCAAATAGGCGCCTATCGGTTTCGCGATCGTGACGTCGATCCGTGCCGTCCGCCGGACTGGCTGCGTCGCGAAGTGGTATACATGCATCAGCTTCCCTATCTGTTCCAGACTTCGATCGCGGACAATATCGCCTACGGCCTGAAGCTGCGCGGCGTATCGCGCCGTGATCGCGCGGCACGGGTGCGGGAAGCGATGCGCTGGGCTGGCGTGGAGCATCTCGCCGCGACGCCGCCGGCGAAACTTTCCGGCGGTGAAAAGCAGCGGGTGGCGCTGGCGCGCACCTGGGTGCTGAAGCCATCCGTGTACCTGCTCGACGAGCCGACTGCCAGTCTCGATGCGGACGGGCGCCGGCAGGTGGCCGAGCTGATCGGGCGGCTGTGCGCCGGTGACAACTGCGTGATGGTCGCCTGCCACGATCGCGAGCTGATCACGTTGCCGCACATGCAGCGGCTGCACCTGGCGGCCGGGCGCATTACGCGCGGCACGGCAGAATCCGCTCCGCGGGGGGCGCTGGCGAATGCAGGATAGCCGGTCGGGCGGCGGCACAGTATCATCCCGGGTTGAACTCCTCTCTCGTTACCCAGAATGAAAATATTCGGCTTTGCCGGTTATTCCGGCAGCGGCAAGACCACGCTGATCGAAAAACTGATTCCCCGTTTTACCGCGCACGGTCTGACGGTGTCGCTGATCAAGCACGCCCATCACGAATTCGACGTGGACAAGCCGGGGAAGGATTCCTGGCGCCATCGCCAGGCCGGCTGCGCCGAGGTGCTGGTCACGTCATCGCGGCGCTGGGCGCTGATGCACGAATTGCGCGGCGCCGCGGAGCCCGCGCTGCAGCAGCACATCGGCCACCTTTCTCCGTGCGACCTGGTGCTGGTCGAAGGCTTCAAGCGCGAGCCGATTCCGAAGATCGAAATTCATCGCGACGCAGTCGGCGAGCCGCTGCTGTATCCGCACGACTCGTCGATCGTTGCCATTGCCGGCGAAGCGCCGCCCGATGCGCCGCTGCCGTGTTTCGATCTTGACGACGTCAACGCGATTGCCGCATTCGTGTTGACTCACACCGGGCTCGCGTGCCGGTGAACGCTTGTTTCGTGCCGTGGCAGGCGTTGTCCGGGCGGGTGGACAGCGCCGCGGCGACAGCGCGTTGCATGCGGCACCGGCGGTTGCCGGGCGCCGCCTAAAAGCTGCTCATCCACGCAAAGCGCACGGCAAAAAACATTCCGACGCCGATGATGAAGTAAAACCAGATGTTGAACAGGAGGTTGTGGCGGCCGCGGGCGATTTCGCCGTTGAACCACAGGTAGCCGAGCAGGATGGCGGCGATCGTTGCGGGGAACGCGATCAGCGCGTGGCGAAACTGGAGATCGATGAAATCGCTGAGCCAGCCGCCTTGGCGGAACAATGCCCACGACAGTCCGAAAATGCCGATCACGGCGAGTCCCACCGCGGCAAGCGATACGATGAACTCCCACGCTCTTTTCATTGTTATGTCCCCCCGGCGGTTCCAATGCGGCGCGCCACCGACGCAGTACGATACAAGAAAATCCCGGTCGCGGTAAGTCCCCCCGACGCTCGGGGATATTGGCCGGATGCGCTAGAATAGCGGGCTTGAATCCGCACCATCGGTGGTTGTGAAACTTCTGGCGCTTGATACCTCGGGGGAGCAGTGTTCGGCCGCGTTGTGGCTGGATGGCAAGGCCGCGTGGCGGGACGCGCCGGCCGGCCGGCGGCACTCCCAGCTGCTGTTGCCGATGGTCGATGCGTTGCTGCGGGGGGCCGGATTGCGGCCCGGCGATCTGGACGGGATCGCATTCGGTTCCGGTCCCGGGTCGTTCACCGGGCTGCGGATCGCCTGCGGCGTTGCGCAGGGGCTGGCGTTCGGCGCCGGCATTCCGGTGCTCGGCGTGCCGACGCTGATGGCGCTGGCGGAAGCTTCGGGAGCCGTGCGGGCGCTGTGCTGCGTTGACGCGCGCATGGGCGAAATCTATCACGCGGCATATGAACGGCGGGACGGGCAGTGGGCGACGGTCAGCGAGCCTGCATTGTACCGGCCGCAAATGGTGCCGCTGCCGGACGGCGCCGGCTGGGTCGGTGTCGGCAGCGGATTTGCCGCGCATCGCGATGCGCTTGGCGAACGTTGCGGCGCGCGGCTCGAGCGCGTCGATGCCGCCGTCGTTCCGCATGCCCGCGAGATGGCGCGGCTCGCGGCAGCAGGATTTGCGCGCGGCCTCGGCACTGTGGCGGACGACGCGCTGCCGCTTTATGTCCGCGACAAGGTCGCGTTGCGGAGCGACGAACGATGAGCGCACGCCTCAAGGAAGTCCCCGCCTATCGGCGGATGAAATCCGCGGATCTCGATCATGTGCTGGAAATCGAGCATACCGTTTACCCGTTTCCGTGGACGCGCGGCAATTTCCATGATTCGCTGGTTGCCGGGTACCGCTGCTGGATCATGGAGTGCGGCGGCGTCCCCGTCGGCTACAGCATCATGGCGGTTGCCGCCGGCGAGGCGCACCTGCTCAATCTGAGCATTGCCGAAAGCTGGCAGCGCCGCGGCCTGGGGCGGGACCTGCTGCGTTTCGCGATGCGGCTGGCGCTGGAGAACGGCGCACGACGCATGCTGCTGGAAGTGCGGCCGTCGAATGTCGCGGCGCGCGCGCTGTATCAGGCTGCGGGATTCCGCCAGATCGGCCGGCGCCGTGGCTACTATCCTGCCGAAGACGGCCGCGAGGATGCGCTGGTCATGGAGCTCGCGTTGCAGTGAGCCGGCGCGACGACATTCTCGAGGAAATCGGCCTCACGCCGCAGTGGCGGTTGCGTCGGCCGCCGCAAGCCGCCGTTTCGCAAGCTGCCGTCGAGGCGCTGGATGATGTTCCACCGGAGACGGCTGCGATGGCGAAAAAAACCGGCGGCGATGAGCAGCGCAGTGAACGGATTGCGCGCATGGACTGGCCGGAGCTGGAGCACAGCGTCGGCGGCTGCACCGCGTGCCCGCTGGCGCGCTCGCGCAACCGCACGGTGTTCGGCGTCGGCGATCATGATGCGGACTGGCTGTTCATCGGTGAAGGGCCCGGCGCGGAAGAAGACCGCCAGGGCGAGCCGTTCGTCGGCCAGGCCGGCAAGCTCCTCGACAACATGCTGGCCGCGATCGGGTTGCGGCGTGATGCCAACGTCTACATCGCGAACATCGTGAAGTGCCGCCCGCCCGGCAATCGCAACCCGGAGCCGCTGGAGGCGCAGACCTGCGCGCCGTATCTGCAGCGCCAGATCGCATTGCTGAAGCCGAAACTCATCGTTGCGCTCGGAAAAGTCGCCGCGGTCAACCTGCTGCAGCGGGAAGCCACCATTGCCAGCTTGCGCGGCAAGGTGCATGATTCCGGCGGCATACCGCTGATCGTCACCTACCACCCGGCCTATCTGCTGCGCAATCCGCCGGACAAATCGAAAGTCTGGACGGATCTGTGCTTTGCGCGCGACACGATGAAAACGCTCTGCGAAAGCGCTTGAGAACTTCGTGATTGCCCTCATTTAACGACCATTGCACCCACGGGAGAGATCGATGCGGAAAATCTGCTACGCGCTTTTGCTGCTTGCCACGCTGAGCCTTTCCGGCTGCGGCTACAATGCACTGCAGTCGAAGGATGAACAGATCAACGCGGCATGGTCGGAAGTGCTCAACCAGTATCAGCGCCGCGCCGACCTGGTGCCGAATCTGGTCAGAACGGTGCAGGGCTACGCGGCCCAGGAAAAATCGGTGCTGCTGGGCGTGACGAACGCGCGAGCGAAGGTGGGATCGATCCAGGCGACGCCGGCGCTGATCAACGATCCGCAGGCGTTCGCCAAGTTCCAGGCGGCACAGGGCGAGCTGACGTCGGCGCTGTCACGGCTGCTGGTGGTGACGGAGAACTACCCGCAGCTCAAGTCCGACCAGAATTTCCGCGATCTGCAGGCGCAGCTCGAAGGCACCGAGAACCGCATTGCGGTGGCGCGCATGCGCTACATCAAGGCAGTGCAGGATTACAACGTTCAGGTGCGTTCGTTCCCGGGCAATCTGACCGCGAAACTTTTCGGTTTCAAGACCAAGCCCCAGTTCACGGTCGAAAATGAAAAGGCGCTGGCGAAGCCGCCGACGGTGGATTTCAGCACACCGGCGCCTGCGCCTACACAAAAATAGGCATGAGAGACGCATCTGCCGGGCGCCGATGCGGCGCGCCGGCGTAGGGAGAAATCGGTTTTGATGAACGGTAATCAGTGTGGCATGCGTCGGCAAATCCCCCCTGGCCCCCCTTTTTCAAAGGGGGGAACCATTACGAGCGATTATCGTGAGGGACGTTCATTCATTCAGTTTCCCCCTTTGAAAAAGGGGGACGGAAAGGGGATTTCCCGAACGTCGAATAAAACGTGCCGCCCCATCTTCGCGACACTGCTCGCGCTGCTGCTGTGGGTGATCGCTGCAATCAGCGCGCCAGCGCCGGCGTACGCCGACGTCGCGGTGCCGCCGCTGAAAACCCGCGTCACCGATCTCACCGGCACGCTGACATCCGCCCAGCAGCAAAGCCTGGATCAGACGCTCGCCGCGTTCGAACAGAAAAAAGGCAGCCAGATCGCGGTGCTGCTGGTGCCGACGACGCAACCGGAGACGATCGAGCAGTATTCGATTCGCGTCGTCGACCAGTGGAAGCTGGGGCGCAAGGGCGTCGACGACGGTGCGCTATTGCTTGTTGCGAAGAATGACCACCGGGTCCGCATCGAAGTCGGCTACGGACTCGAAGGCGTGTTGCCGGACGCGATCGCGAATCGCATCATCGACGAAACCATCGTGCCGCATTTCAAGCAGGGCGATTTCTACGGCGGCATTCAGGCCGGCATCACGAAGATGATCGGCGTCGTCAATGGCGAGCCGTTGCCCCCGCCACAGTCGCGGCACGCGCATTCCGGCGGCAGCGGCAACTGGGGCAATCTGGTGTTCCTTGCGCTGTTCATCGTGGTGTTTCTCGGCAGCATCCTGCGCGCGATGTTCGGGCGGTTCTTCGGCGCCGGGATTGTCGGCGGCGTGCTCGGGCTCGCATTGTGGCTGCTGGCGGGATCGCTGATCGTCGGCGTGGTGGCCGGCGTCATCGGCTTCGTGATCAACATGTTCAGCGGGGTCGGGCGCGGCGTCGGCTACGGGGTCGGCGGTTTTCCGATCGGCGGCTACCGCGGCGGGGGCGGCTTCGGCGGCGGATTCGGAGGCGGCGGTTTCAGCGGCGGCGGCGGTGGTTTCGGCGGTGGCGGCGCGTCGGGGAGCTGGTGACATGGGTATCGCGCGCGTTGTCAGGCATCTGTTCGCACCGCACTGGATCGTGCGGCGTGCCTTTCCGAAAAGCTCGCTGCAGGCGATCGAGCGCGCGGTGCGGGAATCGGAGAAATCTCACGCCGGCGAGCTGCGCGTCGCGATCGAGGGTCCGCTGCACGTATGGGCGGTCGCGGCCGGCGAAACCCCGCGCGACCGTGCGGTGGAGCTGTTTTCACAACTGCGGGTATGGGACACCGAGCACAACAGCGGTGTGCTCGTCTATCTGCAGCTGGTCGATCACTGCATCGAGATCATCGCCGACCGCGGCATCCACGCGCACGTCGGCGAGCAGGCGTGGAGCCGCATCTGTCGCCGCATCGAAACGTCGTTCAAGGCGCGACGTTACGAAGCGGGCGTGCTCGAAGGCATTCGCGAAATCACCGAGCTGCTCGGCAAGCATTTCCCGGCCGAGGGCAGGAATCCGGATGAGTTGCCGGACAAACCGGTAATTCTCTGAAACCACGCCATCGCGGCAATCGCCGCCGGCGCGACGGCTACGCCGCATCCTCCAGCGCAGTTTCGGTGCGCGGATCCATTTCGACGACAGTGGCGGAACTGGTGCCCATCGGCACGAATTCGGTCTGGCGCGCGACTTCGATCGGCGCCCGGCGCCGTATCAGCCCGTAGCCGCCGAACAGCGCGAGGATCACCGCAAAATACAGGAACAGGCTGCCGGGCTCGAACAGGTCCATCAGCCAGCCGGACAGCGCGGGTCCGACGATCGCTCCCAGTCCGTTGAGCAGCAGCAGCGTGCGTGTGCCTTCGAGTACTTCTTCCGGTTGCAGAAAATCGTTGACATGCGCCACGCTGAGCCCGTAGACGGTGAACGCTAGGCCGCCGTACAGGAAGGTGCAGACGATCAGCGCGAGCGGCGACCAGTAGGCAAACCCGAATGCCACCACCGCCAGTACCGCCGCGCTCAAACTGACGATCGTCAGCACGTGGCGCCGGTCGCGTCCGTCCGAGAAACGGCCGATCGGCCATTGCAGCAGTGCGCCGCCCAGCACCGCCGCGCTGACGAACTCGGCGACGCCGGCGTGTGACAGCCCCATGCGGAACGCGTAGATCGCACTCATGCCCCAGAACGCGCCGTTGATCAGTCCGGCCGTGAACGCGCCCAGCGTGCCGAGCGGCGCCAGCTGAAACAGCCGCGACGCCTGCAGCGACGGCGTCTCCACCGGCTTCGGCTCCGGCACACGCGTCAGCGTCACCGGCACCAGCGCGACCGACAGCAGGATCGATATCAGCCCAAACGGTTCGAAGGTGCGGATGCCGCCGACCAGAATCAGATACTGGCCGAGCGCCTGCGTCACCAGCGTCACCGTCATGTACGACGAAAAAAGGCGGCCGCGGGTTTCGTTCGACGCCAGCGTATTGAGCCAGCTTTCGATCGTCATGTACAGCCCGACCAGGCACAGCCCGGTGATCGCGCGCAGCACGGCCCATGAAACCGGCCCGACGATCAGCACGTGAAACACCGGTATCGTCGACGCGATCGACGCCATCGCCGCAAACGCCCGCACGTGCCCGGCGCGGCGGATGATCGCCGGGCAGATATAGGTGCCGAGCGCGAAGCCGACGTAGTACGCGGACATGATGAGGCCGGTGATGCTGTCTGAGAAGCCCTCGATGCCGGCGCGCACGCCGAGCAGCGTGGAAAGAAATCCGGTCCCGGTCAGCAGAATGCCGATGCCGAGCAGCAGCGAAAAGATGGACGCGAGCATGTCAGAGCGTAGTGGAACGCGTATTGTAATTTATCCGGATCGGCGCGCGATTACGAAAGCGGATTTTCCGCGTGATTTTTTCTGGCGCGAAAAGAGCGGGAAGGCGTGACCCGTTTCAAGTCGCTGATCCGGCACCCGATGGATTCGGGATTCGTGAAAGATTCAGAGGGCAAGCTGATTCCGCCGCACCCATCGATGCAGTCACGGTAAAATGGAAGGACAAAATCGTGTTCGTCGCCGACTGGGGACCGGCGGTTTCGAAAGACCCTTACCTCGAATTCAAGTTCAAGGGCGGCAGCAAGGGCGATCCCCTGACTGTCAGCCGGGTCGATAATGAGGGGCAGTCCGATTCGATGACCGCCAGAATCATGTGATGGCGGACGCCGGTGTGCGGGCTGAATGCCGATGGCTTGAGAAAGGAGGAGTGGACGATGCATAAACGGGTGGCAATGGCCGCAGCCGTGGTGATCGGAATTCTGTCGACCGGCACCGCTGCCGACGCGTCTCCGCAGCAGGATCTGCAGGCGTTCCGGAACTACTTCAAGATGCGTTTTCCGGACGTTGCGTTCGACGACTACGTGAACGGCCCGTATGCGCTGGACAAGCACCTGCGGGCTCAGTGGAAATCGATCATGGAATTTCCGCCCTACGCATTCGCGCTCGACGCAGGCAAGAAGCTGTTCCATACGCCATTCAAGAATGGCAAGACCTACGCCGACTGTTTCGAAAACGGCGGCGTCGGCGTCCGGCAGAACTATCCGTATTTCGACAAGAAGAGCGGCCAGGTCATGACGCTGGAGCTGGCGATCAACGAGTGCCGGGAAAAGAACGGTGAAAGGCCGCTGAAGTACAGGAAGGGCAAGATGACGGCGCTCTCGGCCTACATGTCGTACACGTCGCGCGGCAAACGCTTCGACATCAAGGTTCCGGACGGCCCCAAGGCGCTGGCGGCGTACCGCAAGGGCAAGGAATACTTTTACAGCCGGCACGGTCAGCTCGGTTTTTCGTGCGCCAGTTGTCATGTGCAGGAGGCGGGCAAGAAGGTGCGTGCCCAACTGCTGGCGCCGGCGCTGGGCATCGTCGCCAGTTTTCCGATTTATCGCTCGAAGTGGGGCAGCATGGGAACGCTGGACCGGCGCTTCACCGGCTGCAATCGCAACGTGCGCGCGAAGCCGTTCAAGGCGCAGAGTGAGACCTATCGCGATCTCGAATATTTCCTGACCTACATGAGCAACGGCTTGCCGGTGGCGGGACCGGGCTCCCGGCCGTAGCGTTTCGCCGTTCGTGATCACGCATCGCAATCAACGAGGAGGGGCCGCATGTTTCGCAGCGCAGCCATCGTAATACCGACCGCATTGCTCGCTCTGCCGTTCGCCGCCAGTGCCGCGGCGTCGCGGGCGGACTACCAGGCAGCGTACCAGCAGGCGCTTGCCGTACACAAAAAGGCAGGCACGCTGGACAATCAATGGACGACCACCGGCAAGGTGTTGAAGGCGGCGCAGGCGGCCGCCAAACAGGGCGATTACGACAAGGCCACTACGCTCGCCGGCAAGGCGAAGATGCTGGCACAACTGGCGGTCGATCAGGCGCAAACCCAGAAGCAGACATGGAAAAAAGCGGTGGTGCGCTAGCCCGGTGGGCGACATGGTGCGCGTCGGCGGCGTGGATTACACTAGCGATCCGACGCAGGTCATCCAGCATCGCATATCCGACATGCGCCTCGACAATGGCAAGCTGGTATAGGCGGCAATCCAGGTGTCGAGGATTACGCTTGACGTTACCATGCCGCCGCCGACCGGCGGCGGCTCAATCGAAGGAGTGCATGTGATGGACAAATACGGGAAACGATCGATTCATGCGGCATGGCTGGCGCCGATCGTCGGCGCATTGATGTTGTTTGCCGGTTACGCGTCGGCACGAGCTGCGGACACGCTGGGTGATCCGGCGTACAACGTCGTCATCCAGGTCAGCACCAGCGACCCGGCCACGCAGCGGACCGCGCTCAACAATGCGGCCAATCTGCGCAAGGCGCTGGGCATGGACAATGTGAAGGTCGAAGTGGTGGCCTACGGTCCGGGACTCAGCCTGCTCACCACCAGGAGCAAATATCCGGATCGGGTGCCGGATATGGCGGCGGAAGGCATACGGTTCAGCGCCTGTCACAACACGATGGAAGGCATCAAGCGCAAGACTGGCCACATGCCGACGCTGCTGAAGGGCGTAAAAGTGGTGCCGTCCGGCGTCGCGCGTATCGTCGAGCTCGAAAAAAAGGGCTACCAGTACGTGCGTCCGTAGAGCGGATGCCGCTTTTATCCGATCACCCGCACCGCGACGAAAATGAATGCTGTGCCGAGGCAGGTCAGCCCGATCAGCTTGCCGGTGGCGGATGAGTGGCTCTGCGAGTGCGCCTGCGGAAGAATGTCGGACGCGCCGATATACAGCAGAAAACCGGCAAAGAATCCCAGGTAAAGCGTCAGAAAAAACGGCGGAACCTGAAACAGCAGGCTGGCGGCCGCACCCGCCACCGGCGCCACGGCATCGAGCACCAGCATCACCGATGACCGGAACGTCGTGTTGCGGTTGACCAGCATCAGGCTGACCGTGTTGAGGCCGTCACAGAAATCATGCGCGATCACCGCGAGGGCGACGGTAATCCCGACCGCTTCCGACACCTGAAATGCCAGGCCAATGCCGACGCCGTCCATGAAGCTGTGGCCGATCAGTGCCAGTGCCGACAGCACGCCTGCCTGCGGATGGCGGTGCGTCGCGTAATCGGCTTCGTGGGCATGGTGGATCAGGACGAATTTCTCGAGGCTGTGGAACAATAAAAAACCGATTACCAGCGCA
>JBDZVW010000077.1:0-10089 GCA_040255885.1 Betaproteobacteria bacterium | reverse complement strand
GGGTGCGAGCTCGCCAATCGGCTGTCCGGGAGCGGAAAGCGTTCGGGGCTGCTGCTCGAGGCCGGCCCGCGTGACAACTACCTGTGGATCCACATCCCTATCGGCTACGGCAAGACCATGTTTCACCCGGTCTACAACTGGGGCTTCTACACCGAACCCGATCCCGGCATGAACGGCCGCAAAATCTACTGGCCGCGCGGCCGCGGGCTTGGCGGATCGAGCTCGATCAACGGGCTTATCTACATCCGCGGCCAGCCCGACGACTACGATCGCTGGGCGGCGCTCGGCAATGCCGGCTGGGGCTGGCGCGACGTGCTGCCGTATTTCATCAAATCCGAAGCGAACCAGCGCGGCGCCAATGCATATCATGGCGCGGACGGTCCGCTCGCGGTGTCCGACATTGGCAAGCCGCACGAGCTGATGGAAGCGTTCATTCGCGGCGCCGGCGAGGTCGGTATTCCGCGCAACGACGATTTCAACGGCGCAACGCAGGAGGGCGTCGGTTACTATCAGTTGACGACGCGCAACGGCTGGCGCTGCTCGGCTGCGGTGGCTTATCTGAAGCCGGCGCGCCGGCGCACCAATCTGCGGGTAGAAACGGATGCGCTGGCGACACAGATACTGTTTGAGGGGCGGCGCGCAGCCGGCGTCGTCTATGAACAGCGTGGACAGAAACACGTCGTACGTGCGGCGAACGAAGTGCTGCTGACGGCCGGTGCGCTGCAATCGCCGCAACTGCTGCAGCTGTCTGGCATCGGGCCGGCATCGTTACTGCAGCGGCACGGCGTTCCAGTGGTGGCCGACGTCCCGGGCGTCGGCGAAAACCTGCAGGACCACCTGCAGTTGCGCGTGATGTATCGATGCACGAAGCCGATCACAACCAACGACGATTTGCGCAGCTGGCGGCGCCGCGTGAAAATGGGATTGCAGTGGCTGCTGTTCCGCAGCGGGCCGCTGGCGATCGGCATCAACCAGGGTGGACTGTTCACCCGCGCGCTACGCGAATCGAAGACGCCCGACATCCAGTTCCACTTCGGCACGCTGACCGCCGATCTCGCCGGCGGCAAGCCGCACGACTTTCCGGGATTCACGATGTCGGTGTGCCAGTTGCGGCCGACCAGCCGCGGCACGGTGGCTATTCGCTCGCGCGATGTGCGCGAGCCGCCGGCGATGCAGCCGAATTATCTGTCCACCGAGCTCGACTGCGCGACGGCGGTGGCCGGTATCCGGGTGGCGCGCGCGATCGCTGCGGCGCCGGCGATGGCGGAGTATATTGTCGATGAGTACCGTCCCGGCCCGGCGGCGCAATCCGACGCCGAGCTGCTCGATTTCGCGCGCAATTACGGTGCGACCATTTTTCATCCGGCCGGCACCTGCAAGATGGGCGACGATGCGCTGGCCGTGGTCGACAGCCGGCTGCGCGTGCGCGGCATCGATGGCCTGCGCGTGGTGGATGGCTCGATCATGCCGACGCTGGTATCCGGCAACACCAACGCGCCGATCATCATGATTGCGGAGAAGGCCGCCGACATGATCGTGGAGGACGCGCGCGGCCGCTAGCAGCGGACGGCCGCACCAATCGCACAGGAGGAGAAAGCCATGGGATGTTGTCACGCCTATTTCAACGCCAACAAGGACGGCGACGACGCGTTCACGATTGATGCGTCACGCGCAACGTTCGGCAGCGGCTGTCTGAAGGAAGCCGGCGCGCGCGCGAAGGCGCTCGGCATGACGCGCGTCGCGCTGTACACGGACAAGGTGGTAGGGGCGCTCGAGCATGTGGCGGTGGTGAAACGGTCACTGCGCGACGCCGGACTCGACGTCGCGGTGTACGACGAAGTGACGGCGGAGCCGACCGATGAATCATTCCGCGCCGGGGCCGCGTTTGCAACCGAAGGCCGTTTCGACGGTTTCGTGTCGGTGGGCGGCGGCTCGACGATGGACACCTGCAAGGCGGCCAACACCTATTCCAGCCATCCGGCCGATTTTCTTGCGTACGTGAACGCGCCGATCGGCGACGCGCGCCCGATCCCGGGGACGCTGAAACCCCACATCGCGTGTCCCACCACCGCCGGCACCGGCTCCGAATGCACCGGCATCGCGGTGTTCGACTACACGCCAATGCACGCGAAGACCGGCATGCAGTATGTCGCGATGAAGCCGACCCAGGCGCTGATCGATCCCGACGTCACGCGCACGCTGCCGCCGACGATCGTCGCCTCCAGCGGCTTCGACGCGATGTCGCACGCGCTCGAAACGCTGACCGCGCGCGCCTACAGCAGCCGTCCGCGGCCCGCGGATCCGGCGCAGCGCCCGGTCAGCCAGGGTGCCAATCCGTTCAGCGACATCGCCGCGCGCGAGGCGCTGTCATTGATCGGCCGCTATCTGGTGCGGGCGGTGAACGACGCGTCGGATAGCGAGGCGCGCACCGAGATGATGTATGCGGCGACGCTTGCCGGCATCGCGTTCGGCAATTGCGGCTGTCATATTCCGCACGGCATGTCGTACTCGGTGTCGGTGCGGCTGCACGACTACAACGTGCCCGACTACAAGAACCAGAACGGGCCGTTCATTCCGCACGGCATGTCGGTGGTGCTGAACGCGCCGTCGGTTTACCGCTTCACCGCGGCGGCGGCGCCGGAGCGCCACCTGATGGGTGCCGAAGCGCTCGGCGCCGATGTGCGCGGCGCCGCGCCGCACGATGCCGGCGAGGTGCTGGCAGCGCGCATCATCGACATGATGCAGGCGACGCGCTTTCCGAACGGCCTGAAGGCGGTCGGTTTCGGCGCCGCCGACATCGACACGCTGGTCGAAGGCGCCTATCCGCAACGCCGCGTGCTCGATAACGCGCCGTGCGACGTGACGCGTGATGATCTCAGAAATCTTTACAACGCCGCGATGACCTATTGGTGAGCCGAAGAAAAAACGATGGACACGAACGCGGCGGAAGGCGGAGGCGGTTCTATAATTTCGGGACAGCCATGTCAGGGCGGACGTTCAGCCCGAATGTAAGCGCTTGCAGAATATGCCGCACATGACTAAACTTCAGAAACTTCAGACTGATTTTTCCAAGCGGAGAGCTCCATGAATACAATGGCAGAAGCCAGACGCCTGGCAACGACCGGCAAACAACGCATGACGCCGTCCGAGGCGTTCGTCGAAACACTGGTGGCACACGGCGTGAAGGACGTATTCGGCATCGTCGGCTCCGCGTTCATGGACGCGCTCGATCTGTTCCCGCCGGCCGGCATCCGCTTCTACAACGTCGCGCACGAACAGGCTGCGGCGCACATGGCGGACGGTTTTGCACGAGTGACCGGGCGGCCCGGCGTCTGTGTCGGGCAGAACGGCCCCGGCATCACCAATTTCGTGACCGCGATTGCCGCCGCCTACTGGGCGCATTCGCCGATCGTGATGATCACGCCGGAGTCGGGCACGCTGACGATGGGTCACGGCGGCTTCCAGGAAACCGAGCAGATGCCGATTTTTTCGAAGATCACGAAATGGCAGGTGCACGTGAATTCGCCGCTGCGCATCGCCGAGCTGACGCACCGCGCGTTCACCATCGCGCTCAACGAGCGCGGGCCGGTGCAGGTCAACATTCCGCGCGATTATTTCTATGGCGAAGGCGACTTCGACATTCTGCCGCCGCAGGAAATCGAGCGCGGCGCCGGTGGTCCGAACGATCTCGCCGCGGCTGCGGATCTGCTGGCGAAAGCGAAATTCCCGGTGATCCTGTCGGGCGGTGGCGTGGTGATGGGCAATGCGATCAAGGAATGCGCGGCGCTCGCCGAATATCTGACCGCGCCGGTGGTCAACTCGTACCTGCACAACGATTCCTTCCCCGCGAGCCACGAACTGGCGTGCGGACCGCTCGGCTACCAGGGCTCGAAGGCGGCGATGAAGCTCATTTCCCGCGCCGATGTGGTGCTGGCGCTGGGCAGCCGCCTGGGACCGTTCGGCACGCTGCCGCAGCACGGGCTCGACTACTGGCCGAAGAATGCGAAGATCATCCAGATCGACGCCGATCCGCGCACGCTGGGGCTGGTGAAGAAAGTCTCGATCGGCATCTGCGGTGATGCGCGGCTGGCGGCTGCGGCGCTGCTGAAACGGCTCAAGGCGCTCGGCAAGCGCGAACCGAACAAGGCGCGGCTGGCGGCGATCCGCAAGGAGAAGGAGGCGTGGGCGAAGGAGCTTGCGAACTGGCAGTCGCCGAACACAAAGGACCGTATCGGTCCGCGCCAGGCGCTGGCGGCATTGGCGCGCGCGCTGCCGAAGGACGCGATGGTTTCGACCGACATCGGCAACGTGTGCTCAGTCGCAAACAGCTATCTGAACTTCGAGCGTGCGCCGTCGTTCCTGGCGGCGATGAGCTGGGGCAATTGCGGCTATGCGTTCCCGACCGCGATGGGTGCCAAGGTGGGCCGGCCCGACCGCCCGGCGATCGCGTACGTCGGCGACGGTGCGTGGGGTATCACGCTGTCCGAAGTGATGACCTGCGTGAAGGAAAAAATCCCGGTGACCGCGGTGGTGTTCAACAATAACCAGTGGGGCGCCGAAAAGAAAAATCAGGTCGACTATTTCGGCGATCGTTACGTCGGCACGAACCTGCCGACCAACCCCAACTTTGCCGACGTCGCGAAAGTGATGGGAGCCGAAGGCATCAGCGTCGATCATGTCGATCAGATCGGCGATGCGCTGAAGACCGCGGTCAAGTCGGACAAATGCACGGTGCTCAACATCCAGCTCACGCAGGAACTGGGCGATCCGTTCCGGCGCGACGCGTTCCGCCAGCCGAAGCGGCTGCTGCCGAAATACCGCAAATTCAGTGCGAAGGGCGTGTAAGCGGTTCACCGGCGCAGCCGTGAAAAATGAAAAAGCCGGCCGCCGGAGGCCGGCTTTTTTCATGGCACGTGGCACGGCGCTACAATAGCGATTCGTTTCGCATATTTCACCCGTGAGTACGCAATGACCATTCATACTGCGCTGACCCAGCTGTTCGGCATCGAACACCCGATCGTGCTGGCACCGATGGGCGGCGTTTCCGGCGGCCGGCTGGCGGCCGCGGTGTCCAACGCCGGTGGACTGGGACTGGTCGGCGGCGGCTACGGCGACGCCGAATGGCTCGAACGCGAGCTGGCAATGGTGAGCGGCGCAACGGGCCGGCCGTGGGGCGCCGGATTGATCACGTGGAGCGCAAACCGCGATCTGATCGATCTGATTCTCGGCTTCAAGCCGCACGCGTTCATGCTGTCGTTCGGCGATGCCGCCCCCTACGTGGAACCGATCAAGCGCGCCGGGTGCAAGCTGATCCTGCAGATCCAGACCGTCGCAGGCGCGAAGATGGCGCGCGCGCTGGGCGCCGACGTGATCGTGGCGCAGGGCACGGATGGCGGCGGCCATGGCGCGGACCGTGCGACGCTGCCACTGGTGCCGGCGGTGGTCGACGTCGCCGGCGACATCCCGGTGGTCGCGGCCGGAGGCATCGCCGACGGGCGCGGGCTGGCGGCGGCGCTGATGCTGGGTGCACAGGGCGCATTGCTCGGCACGCGGTTCTATGCCAGCCGCGAGGCGCTCGGCGACGACGACGCGAAGCGGCGCCTGACGACGGCCAGCGGCGACGACACGCGAAGAACCACCGTGTTCGATGTCGTGCGTGGTTACGACTGGCCGCGGCCGTTCACCGGCCGCGCGCTGACCAATGCCTTCATGACACGCTGGCACGGACGCGAGGCGGCACTGGCGGAACGCGTCGGCGACGAGCGGGCGGCGTTTCAGCGTGCGGCGCAACAGGCGGACTACGAGACCAAGATGGTGTGGGCGAGCGAAGCGATCGATCTGATTGCCGCGGTCGACGCCGCCGGCGAGCAGGTACAACGCATCGCGCTCGAAGCCGAACGGCTGCTGAGCGCCGGCCCCGCATTGGTTCGCTGAAAACAATACCCGGACAGCGCACGCGCGACACGGCCGGTGATGAATGGCGCGCCGCCTGAATGTATCGATGCGGGATATATATTAATATCGAATCGATATATGAACGCTTGCGCAATGCCCGCGGAGTTGCTACGCTCGCGCAACACAAAAATGACGCACGAGGGGAGTTTCAAGTGAAGCGTCAACCGAAGAACAACCCCAAGCTCACCGACGTTGCCCGCCTCGCCAATGTATCGACCGCCACCGTGTCGCGGGCGTTGAGTCTGCCGCACAAGGTGCGGCCGGGCACGCTGAACCGCGTGCACGACGCGGTGAAATCACTGGGCTACATCACGCACGGCGCGGCGCGGGCGCTGGCGTCGCGCCGCACGCGCACCATCGGTGCGGTGGTGCCGACGCTCGAAAACTCGATTTTCGCCGGCACCACGTACGCGTTGCAGAAAACGCTCGATGAAGTCGGCTATACCTTGCTGCTGGCATGCCACGAATTCGATACCGGCATCGAGTTGCGCGTGACGCGGGCGCTGATGGAACGCGGCATCGACGGCCTGGTGCTGGTGGGCACGACGCACGAACCGGCGCTGTTCCAGTTGATCGATTCGGCCGGCATTCCGTACGTGCTGACGTGGGCGCTCGACGACTCCGGACAGCATCCCTGCGTCGGCTTCGACAACCGCGATGCCGCGATCCAGCTCACCAATCATTTGCTCGATCTCGGACATCGCCGCTTCGCGATGATCTGCGGATTGACCGCGACCAATGAACGGGCGCGGGCGCGGCTCGGCGGCGTGCGCGACGCGCTGGCGGCGCGCGGCCTCACGCTGCCGGCATCGCGCCTGCTGGAAGTGCCGTATACGCTGAACAGCGGCCGTGAAGGGCTGCGGGCGGTGATGCGCGGCGCCGATCCGCCGACTGCCGTGATGTGCGGCAACGACGTGCTGGCGATCGGCGCGGTCGCCGAATGCCATGCGCGCGGGATCGAAGTTCCGCAACAGGTGTCGATCACCGGTTTCGACGACATGGAAATCGCCTCCTTTTTCACGCCGGGACTGACGACGGTTCATTTTCCGATGACCGAGCTTGGCCAGTACGCGGCCACCCACCTGCTGTCCCGGCTTGACGGCAAGGACATCGAACGGCGCAGCGAACTGGCGATCAAGCTGGTGGTGCGCGGCACCACCGCACCGCCGCCGGCCAACGCGTAGTTTCGTGCGCGCTACAGTTCCGCCAGCAAGCGTCCGATCATGCGCTCGGCCTGGCGTGGATAGCCGCCGCCGAACAGGTTCGCGTGATTGAGCACGTGATACAGGTTGTAGAGCAGCTTGCGCGTTTCGTAACCGGGATCGAGCGGAAACGCGGAATGGTAGGCGGCATAAAACGCGGCGCTGAAGCCGCCGAACAGCTCGGTCATTGCGATGTCGGTTTCGCGATCGCCGTAATAGGCCGCCGGATCGAAGATCACCGGCGCGCCCGTGGTGTCGAACCCGGCATTGCCGCCCCACAGGTCACCGTGCAGCAGCGCGGGCTGCGGGTGATGTTGGCCAAGTAATGCCGGCAGCGCCGCCATCAGCCGTTCGCCGTCGTGCTGCAAGGCGCCGGTATGGCCGTTGCGCGCCGCGAGCGCCAGCTGATAGCCGAGCCGCCGTTCGCGCCAGAACGTGATCCAGTCGCCGCCCGGTGTGTTGATCTGCGGCGTGGCGCCGATCGTGTTGTCGCGCCGCCAGCCGAATTGCGCGGCGTTCACGCGATGCATGCGTGCAAGCTGCTCACCGAGTCGCGCCATGTCACCGCCGCTCGCCAGCTCGATGTATTCGAGCACCAGCCACGACGCGTTGTCGTCGGCGCCGCGGGTCACCGGCTGCGGCACGCGAAGGGTGCGGCTGCGCGCGATTTCATCGAGTCCCGCGGCCTCCGCTTCGAACATCGGCAGCCGGTCGGCGGCATTGAGCTTGATGAAATAGACCCCGTCGCCGCCGCTGACGCGCCACGCGCGGTTGATGCTGCCGCCGCTCAGGGGCCGGCAGTCGCGGATCGTGAACGGGCGGCCGCGCGCGGTTGCGATGTCGCGCGCGATGCGCGCCCAGTCTGTCAACTCAGCGCCTTGCGCGCCTTGTTGATCGCAGCCTTGACGCGTGTCGGCGCGGTGCCGCCGATGTGGGCGCGCGCCTTCACCGAACCGTCGAGCGTCATCACCGTGTAAACATCGCGGCCGATCAGCGGCGAGAACTGCTGCAGCTCGGCGAGCTCGATTTCGCTCAGGTCGCAGCCGCGTTCCTCGGCAAAGCGCACCGCTCGCGCCACCGCGTCGTGCGCCTCGCGAAACGGCAGGCCTTTTTTCACCAGGTAGTCGGCGAGATCGGTGGCGGTGGCATAGCCCTGGCGTGCCGCGTCGCGCATCGCGTCCGGCTTCACCTCGATTCCGGTCAGCATGTCGGCGAAGATCGTAAGGCTCGCGATCAGCGTGTCGGCGGTGTCGAACAGCGGCTCCTTGTCTTCCTGGTTGTCCTTGTTGTATGCGAGCGGTTGACCCTTCATCAGCGTCAGCAGCGCCACCAGGTGGCCGTTGACGCGCCCGGTCTTGCCGCGGATCAGCTCCGGCACGTCCGGATTCTTCTTCTGCGGCATGATCGACGAGCCGGTGCAGAAACGGTCGGCGAGATCGATGAAGCCGAAGCGCGGGCTCATCCACAGGATCAGTTCTTCGCACAGCCGCGACAGATGTGTCATCAACAGCGCCGCCACCGCGCAGAATTCGATCGCGAAATCGCGATCCGAAACCGCATCGAGCGAGTTCTCGCATACGCCATCGAAGCCGAGCGCCTTTGCCACCATCTGGCGATCGATCGGAAACGAGGTGCCGGCGAGCGCGGCGGCACCCAGCGGCAGCCGGTTCATGCGGCGCCGGCAGTCGGCGAGGCGTGTCGCGTCGCGGCTGAACATTTCGAAGTACGCCATCAGGTGATGGCCGAACGTGACCGGCTGCGCCACCTGCATGTGGGTGAATCCCGGCATCACCGTCGCCGCGTGGGCTTCCGCGAGGTCGAGCAGCGTGCGCTGCAGCGCCTTCAGCAGCGCCGCAATTTCATCGATCGCCGCGCGCAGCCACAGCCGGACGTCGGTCGCGACCTGGTCGTTGCGCGAGCGCGCGGTGTGCAGGCGCTTGCCGGCGTCGCCGACGAGTTCGGTGAGGCGCTTCTCGATGTTGAGATGAACGTCTTCCAGCGTCAGCGACCATTCGAACCTGCCGGCGTCGATGTCGGCACGGATCTGCGCCAGGCCGCCTTCGATCGCCTGCAGATCGTCGGCGCTGATGATGCCGGTTGCCTGTAACATGCGGGCGTGGGCGATCGAGCCGTCGATGTCGCAGTGGGCGAGCCGCTGGTCGAACGTGACCGAGGCGGTGAAGCGCTTGACCAGTTCGGCGACCGGCTCGCTGAACCGGCCCGACCACGCTTTTCCGCCATCCCCGTCTTGCATAGCGCTAACACCTTGTACAAAATGAAAAGATGGCCAGTATAAATCAAAACACCTACCCTCGCGCCGCGCCCGACTTCCGCAATCTGGGAGTGGTGTTGCGCACGCTGGTGCTGGTCAATCTGCTGGCAATCGTCGCCGCGCTGGTGCGCGCGCATACGCTCGGCGGCGCATGGGACGAGCTGCTGCAGATCTCGGCGCTGGTGCAGCCGCTGCTGATCGTCAGCCTGCTGGTGCTGATGCTGCTGTCGGGCTGGCTGCAGCGGCTGGCGTATCGCGCCGCCATCGTGTCGGTGCTGGTACTGGTGCTGGCGCTCGCGGTGGCGCTCTATTTCGCCGGCGGACGGGAACTCGGGCTGGACGCCGCGGCGCTGCAGCGCGGCTGTCTGCTGACGCTGCTGGCGACGCTGATCGTGCTCGGCTATTTCGATCTGCGCGCGCGCGCGCTGTCGCCGGCGCTGACCGAGGCGCGGCTGCAGGCGCTGCAGGCGCGCATCCGTCCGCATTTCCTGTTCAACAGCCTCAACGCGGTGCTGTCGCTGATTCGCGAGAATCCGCGGCGCGCCGAAAACGCGCTGGAGGACATGGCCGAGCTGTTCCGCGTGCTGATGGCCGACAACCGCGAGCTGTCACCGCTGGCGCGCGAAGTCGCGCTGTGCCGCCAGTACCTCGATCTCGAGG
>JBDZVW010000076.1:0-10124 GCA_040255885.1 Betaproteobacteria bacterium | reverse complement strand
CGATATTCCCGCAACGCAACTCCAGTGTGACTGCGCGCATCGCGCGCAACTTCATCCGGCGTTCCGGCGCACACTATTTCCCCGCCGGCATCGCCACCTTCCGGCCCGAGATCGATGATCCAGTCGGCGGCGGCGATCACGTCGAGATTGTGCTCGATCACCACCAGCGAATGGCCGTTGCCGATCAGTCGGCGAAAGGCCGCGAGCAGCTTCGCGATGTCGTCGAAGTGCAGCCCGGTGGTCGGCTCATCAAACAGCAGCAGCATGCCGCCGCCGGCTTCATCCACGCCGGCCTGCGCCAGATGACCGGCGAGCTTGAGCCGCTGCGCTTCGCCACCGGACAGCGTCGGCACCGGCTGCCCCAGCTTCAGGTAATCCAGCCCCACCGCCTGCAGCGGCTCCAGCCCGCGCAGCACCTCGGGCCGCTGCGAAAAAAACGCCGCGGCTTCGGAAACGGTCATGTCGAGCACGCCGGCAATCGACTTCGCCGCGCCGCCCGCCGCGGCCGGGATCGTGACGTCCAGCACTTCCGGCCGGTAGCGGCGGCCGTCGCAGTCGGGACAGCGCAGATAGACGTCGGACAGAAACTGCATCTCGACGTGCTCGAAGCCGCTGCCGCCGCAGGTCGGGCAGCGGCCGCTGCCGGAATTGAAGCTGAAGGTGCCGGGCGTGTATTTGCGTTCGCGCGCCAGCGGCTGCTGCACGAACAGCTTGCGGATTGCATCGAACGCGCCGACATAGCTCGCCGGATTGGAACGCGCGGTCCTGCCGATCGGCGACTGATCGACCAGCATCACGTCGCGGATATGTTCATGGCCGCGTACCGTGCGATGGCGCCCCGGTGTTTCCGCCGGCCGCCCTTTCAGTTTGCGCAGCGCGTTGTACAGCACGTCCTGCACCAGCGTCGATTTGCCGGAGCCGCTGACACCGGTCACGCACACCAGCCGGCCCAGCGGAATTTTGACGTCGATTCGTTTCAGGTTGTGCTCATCGGCACCGACCACGGTCAGCCACGATGCGGGCGCCGCCGGCGGACGACGTGCGGCACCGGGCACCACCGTCTTTTCGCCGCGCAGGTATTGTGCGGTAATCGAATCGGCATTGGACAATTCGTCACGGCTTCCGAAAAACACCACTTCGCCGCCGCGCTCGCCGGGCCCCGGCCCCATGTCGAGTATGCGGTCGGCGGCGACGATGATCTGCGGATCGTGCTCGACGACGATCAGCGAATTGCCGGCGTCGCGCAGCCGCCGCAGCACGCCGATCACGCGGCCGATGTCGCGCGGATGCAGGCCGACACTGGGCTCGTCAAGCACGAACAGCGTGTTCACCAGCGACGTGCCGAGCGCCGTGGTGAGGTTGATGCGCTGCACTTCGCCGCCCGACAGCGTGCGCGACTGGCGGTCGAGCGTCAGATAGCCGAGTCCGACGTCCACCAGATACGCGAGCCGCGTGCGGATTTCATCGAGCAGCAGACCGGTCGCGTCATCGGGTGGCGTGCCGGGCCGTGCGACGGCGCTGCCGCGCGCTGCGGCAGGCACCGCGCCGCTATCCGTGAAGTCGGCTGCCGGCAGGCCGAGACCGGCAAAAAATTCCAGCGCACGATCGATCGGCAGCAGCATCATGTCGTGTATCGTGAGCCCCGGCAATTTTGCGTACGCAGCGTCCGGCATTTCAATCGCGGCCGGCCTGAAGCGCTGTTCACGCGCCAGCACGTGATCGGCATCCTGCAGGCTGCCAAGGCGAAACAGCAGCGCCTCCGGCTTCAGGCGCGCGCCGTCGCACGCCGGACAGGGCTCGTAGGCACGGTACTTCGACAACAACACCCGGATGTGCATGCGATAGCTCTTGGTTTCGAGCCATGCGAAAAAACGCTTTGCGCCATACCATTTGCGCTGCGCCCAGTCACCCTCGCCGTCCAGCACCCAGCGTTTCTGCGCCGCAGTCAACGCGCGCCACGGCACGTCGGTCGGCACACCGCGCCGCTTCGCAAAGCGCATCAGGTCATCCTGGCATTCGCGATAGGCGGCGGTCTGCCACGGCTTCACCGCGCCTTGCGCCAGCGACTTCGATTCGTCCGGTACCACCAGTCCGTAGTCGATGCCGATGGTGCGGCCGAAGCCGCGGCAGGTTTCACAGGCGCCGATCGGTGAATTGAACGAGAACAGGCTGGGCACCGGATCGCGATAATGAATGTCGCACTCGGCGCAATGCAGATCCGACGAAAAACGCGACACCGTGCGGTCGTCCGCAGCATGCACGTTGACGCGGCCGGCGCCATGCTTCAGCGCCGCTTCCAGGTCATCAATGAGGCGCGAGCGATTTTCTGCGGTCAGCGGCAGACGATCCTGCACGATTTCGAGTGTCGTCCCGGACTGGCGGTGAATCCGGGTATAGCCCTGGCGCGCCAGCAGGTCCTTGACCTCCTGCTCCGAAAAGTTGTGCGGCACCGTGACCGGAAAGGTGACCAGCACCGGCGCTGCGGCAGCATTCTTCAGCAGCTTGTCGGCGATCGTCTGCGGCGTGTCGCGTTCCACCTTGCGGCCGCAGCGCCGGCAATAAAGCTGTGCCGCGCGCGCGAACAGCAGCTTCAGGTGATCGTTCAGCTCCGTCATCGTGCCGACGGTGGAGCGCGACGTGCGCACCGGATTGGTCTGGTCGATTGCGATCGCCGGCGGAATGCCGTCGATGCGATCGACCTGCGGCTTGTCCATGCGCTCCAGGAACTGCCGCGCATAGGGCGAGAAGGTCTCCACGTAACGCCGCTGTCCCTCCGCGTACACCGTGTCGAACGCGAGCGACGATTTGCCGGAACCGCTGACGCCGGTGACGACGATCAGTTCGTTGAGCGGCAGCCGAAGGTCGAATCCCTTGAGGTTGTTCTGGCGGGCGCCGTGAATTGCGATGAAGCCGTCGGACATCGTGGAAATTTCAAAGCGC
The DNA here is from genome assembly GCA_040255885.1 of Betaproteobacteria bacterium. Lineage (GTDB taxonomy): Bacteria > Pseudomonadota > Gammaproteobacteria > Burkholderiales > JBDZVW01 > JBDZVW01. The sequence goes on along the minus strand of JBDZVW010000076.1, from coordinate 7,184 downwards.
CAAGTATAAACGTTCACGGCGTCCGGCGTGCGGTGTTCAAACACCGCGGGTCCGTGACCGCTCCCGCGTTTATGCGAACGGCGCAGAAATAAAAAAACCGGGCCGAAGCCCGGTTCTGTTTCAAGCAGGCTTTCAGAGCGCCTGGATGTTGCTCGCCTGCTTGCCCTTCTTGCCGTCAGTCACGTCAAAGGAGACCTTCTGCCCTTCCTTGAGCGTCTTGAATCCCGACATGTTGATCGCTGAAAAATGGGCAAACAGATCCTCGCCCCCGTCGTCGGGCGTAACGAATCCGAAACCCTTTGAATCATTGAACCATTTAACCGTACCGGTTGCCATCTTGCTTCCTTAACAAAATCCATGATTACCCGCGCCGGCAATTTCCGGCAAATCCTGCAGACCGTCAACGACGCGCCGCGGGTCCGACTGATGTTTGAATAACGAGGCTCCGAAAGAACGGCAATCCAGTACCTGAATACAGACTTCCAAAAACCCGGAACTAAACATCAGGGCGCCTTTCTACGCGTTTACCGTCAAGCCGTCAAGAACTATTTTGCGACCGGCGTATTCGCCCGAAATCACGCGAATTCGATAACGGCCGGACTGCCCGGCACCGCCATGCTCCAATCGCGTGTCGACGATGCGGGCAACTTCAGCAACAGCCGTTGTGCGCGCGCTTTTCGCCGTGTGCCCGTTGTTCGACACGCGTTCCGTTCATCACACCCAAGCCGCGTTGTGAGCACACCGGAACAGTCGACGCTGCAGATTGTCAAACGTAATCAATGCTGATTGAAATTTTTACAAATCTGAAGGCGTGTTTTTATCCACTCAGCGAAACGGAGAAGTCATGGCACACAGAATGTCCGGGGCAAACACCAGCACCTTGATCGAAGACTACAGAACCGTTGTAGCCGATGCCGAAGATCTGCTGCGCGCCACCGCCAATCAGGCCGGCGAAAAGGCGGTGGCGGCGCGCGCGAAAATCGAGAAAAATCTTGCGCGCGCCAGAGAAATGCTCGCCGATGCCGAAGATGTCGCACTGGATACTGCGAACGACGCGATGCGCGCGACCGACGGCTATGTGCGTCGTCATCCGTGGGAGTCCATCGGCGTCGCCGCCGGCGCGGGACTCATCATCGGATGGCTGGTCGGCCGCCGCTGAGACCGCGTCGTTGCGGCACACCGAGTTCGCCGTGCAGGCGAACATGGCGGTGTAATGCGAAAGTGCCGGCAGCACGCCCGGGCCGGCACTGACGCGATGAAAACACGTTCGCAAGTGACGGCCGCCCGCTGACGCGGGCGGCGCGGCATCAGGCGCGCTGCAGCTTCGCCAGCTCCTGAAACACCGGCTGCTCGCCGATCACGCGTTGCATCTGCTCGAACCACGACGGCGACGTCGCGCGCACGCAGACACGTTCGTCGTTCATGGTCTTGCTGAGCAGCTTGACCAGTGCATAAACGGTGCAGATGTGCGGTATCGGCGTACCGGTCAGGCGTCCCAGCTCGATCACCGAACCGACCAGCGCATCGATTTCCGGGTCACGCCCGGCTTCCACGTCCTGCAGCATCGAGGTTTTGTGCTTGCCCACCTTTTCGGCGCCGGCAATGCGCTTTTCGATCGGCACCCGGAATTCGATCCCGAGATCGCTGGCGACGGCCTGCGCTTCCAGCATCATGTTCTGCGCCAACTCGCGCGACAGCGGAAACTGGCACAGATCGATCAGCGTGGAATGCGTCAGCGCGCTGATCGGGTTGAAGCTCAGATTGCCCCACAGCTTCAGCCATATTTCGGCGCGGATGTTGTCCAGTACCGGTGATTTGAGGCCGGCACCGATGAAGGTCTCCGATACCATCGTCGCACGCTCGCGCCTGGCGCCATCGAGCTCGCCGATCGGGAAACGCGTGCCTTCGATATGCCGGATCACGCCGGGGCGCTCGATCGCCGCGGCGGGATAGACGACGCAGCCGACGATGCGCCGGGGATCGATCGTCGCCGCGATATGGCCACCGGGATCGACGGTTTCGACGTTGCGCCCCTCGAACTGGCCGCCGTGGCGTTGAAAATACCACCACGGGATTCCGTTCTGCATCGGCACCAGCACCGTGTCGGCGTGAAACAACTGATTCAGTTCGTCCGCGATCGGCGCAACCTGGTGCGCCTTGACGCCGAGAATCACCAGATCGTGAGAGCCGGCCGCGGCAATGCTGTCGGTCGCGCTGACCCGAGCGACACGCTCGCCGCCCTCTTCAAGAACGAGACGCAGCCCTTGTTCACGGATCGCCTTCAGATGCGCGCCGCGCGCGATGACGGTGACGTCATGTCCCGCGTTCGACAGCAATACGGCGAGGTAACCACCGATGGAACCCGCACCGACCACGCATATCTTCATAGCTGACCTCCGTTCTTGTTGTTACCGAGCGAAACGGCACCCGAACTGACACCCGGGGATTCCATATTGCTTCGCATCATTCTAGTCAATCAATTCGAGCATGTATATATAAAAACCATGCGCATACACTGATGATGCAATGCATAAAATTGCATCTTGCAAAAACCGCTTCTGCTCAGTAAAAACAGATTCGCTGTCACAGGCGCCGGCTCCTTGCCGGCGAACAGAAAAGAACGCTGCGCGGGCTATTCGGCAACCGCGGATGCCGCGCGATGGCCGAGATGCCAGCCCTTCAGCTGTTCCAGGTCGACCCAGGGGCGCGGCAGACCCAGCGTCTGCGAATCGTGCAGCGGCTCCTCGGGGTCACCGAGATGCGGCAGCACTGCCAGCGCACCGTCGAATGCCTGGTCGGCGGTGTAGGCGCTGGTCGTGATGACTGCCGGCATCCCGGCGCCGCACACGGCGTCGAAACCGTACTGCGAATCCTCGATGGCCAGGCATTCGTCAGGGGTGACGGCCAGCCCTTGCGCGACCCAGCGATGCAGATCGGGTGCCGGCTTTTTCTCGACCGCGGTTTCGGCAGAGCCGATCACGTCGAACCAGTCCGCGTCCGCGCCGTTGGCAACGAGCAGTGTATCGATGTGCCGGCGCGGGCTGCCGCTCGCGATGCCAAGCCGAATGCCGGCCGCGCGCGCCTGCGTCAATACCCGCAGGATGCCGGGCCGCAGGCGGATCGCTCCGGACGCCAGCATCTGCTGGTAACGATAGTCCTTCGCTTTGCGGATCAGGCCGCACAGAAAATCGGTGTCGTAGGCCTTGAACAGATGGGGGTGTTCGGTCTCGACATAATGATGCACGCGGGCGTCGTCGCTGCCGGCGGCACGCAGCCGGCGAAAAATCGGAACATCCCACTGCCAGTGGAAGCCGAGTTCCTGAAACGCGGCGTTGAACGCACGGCGATTGGCCTCCTCGGTGTCGGCGAGCGTGCCGGCCATGTCGAAAATCAATGCCTTCAGCATGATGCAATCCTCCGTTCTACGAGCAGCGCCCAGCCCCCGCCATTCCTTTTGCATCAATGCTAGATGCCGCGTAATATAAATAAAAGTTAAAGTTTCTTATTATTACGATAACGAATTACATATACAGGCATCGGCTCGGGTAATATGAAAAACGCGACGTTGCGCCAGCTCAAGGTGTTCGAGACCGTGGCGCGGCATCTGAGTTTCTCGCGCGCAGCGGAAGAATTGCATCTGACCCAGCCGGCGGTGTCGACGCAGGTGAAGCAGCTGCAGGATCACGTCGGCCTGCCGCTGCTGGAGCAGCTTGGCAAGAAAATCTACCTGACGACGGCCGGCCGCGAATTATTGCAGCGCAGCCGCACCATCATCCACCAGTTCAAGGAAGCGGAGGAAGCGTTTGCGGTGCTGCGCGGCGTGTCGGGCGGGCAACTCAAGGTCGCGGTGATCAGCGCCGGTTATTTCTTTCCGCGGCTGCTGGCGGAATTCTGCAAGCGTTACAACAACGTCGGCGTGCAGCTGCTGGTCAACAATCGCGAAGCGGTGATGCGGCAACTGGCGGACAACGAAATCGACATCGCGATCATGGGCCGTCTGCCGCAGGCCGGCGATCTGGTCGCGGCGGCGTTCGCGCCGCACCCGTACGTCATCATCGCGGCGCCGGACCACCCGCTGGCGCGGCGGCGGCACATCCCACTGAAAACCGTGCTCAACGAGAAATTCATTATTCGCGAACGCGGTTCCGATACGCACACCACGATGCGCGAAGCGTTCGGCCGGCGCGCGTCGACGATGCACACGGTGATGGAGATCAAGAGCAACGAAACCGTGAAACAGGCGGTGGCCGTCGGCATGGGCATCGGCTTCATCTCGCTGCACACGATCACGCATGAAACGCGCGACCGTCAGCTGGTGCTGCTCGACGTTCAGGGATTTCCGGTCATCACCAACTGGTACGTCGTGCATCGCAAGAACAAGCATCTGCCGGCGGTGGCGGCGGCGTTCAAGGAATTCCTGCTGAACGAAGGCGAACAGCTGATCGGCGAAGCGGTGCCGGCGTACCGCACAGCGCTGGTCGGCGGAAAATAAGCGGCCGTGCGCCGCTCACGGCCGCATCACGACACCACCTGATAGTAGAGATTCTGCGGGTGGTTCGCCTGTGCGAAGAAAAACCAGCGCTCCAGCAGCAGGCCGGCGTATTGAACGGCGAATGCCGCGATCAGCGCGGGGGCTGATGCCGCTGCCAGCCCCGCGCACACCAGCGCGACAGGCAGCGGAAACGCCAGCAGCAGGAACAGCCATTTGACAGCGCGCAGTGTGGTTCGCGCGCGGCCGTGGAAAAACTCGCGGGTGTTGAACGAGCCGCCAATCGAACCCTGCGCGATCTGCGCGATGCGCGGATGCTTGACGCCGATTGCGCTCTGCAGCGTGGACTTGTGCCGCAGACGCGTATTGCGCATCAGCGTGGCAGCGCGCACCGCCAGTCCCGCCGCCGTCAGCACGATCGCGCCCGCACCCAGCGGCGCCGCGAGCGCCGGTGTCGCGGCCGCGGCGAACGCGGTCGCCAGCATGAAGCCGGACGCGCATCCCAGCACGATGTAATTGACGACGGTGAGCGGCGTGTGCCATTCCTGCAGGAATTTGATGCAGGCGTAAATCATCCCGGTGCAGACGAACAGCGCGACGCACAGCACCACGCCCAGCAGTCCCAGCCACGGTGCCGCGGCGCTTGCAGCGTAATGCGCGGCGCCGTAAAAAAACACGGCGGCCATGAACGCCGGCAGCGCCAGGCACTCGCGCGACAGCCACGACGTGCGCCAGCGCGCAATCGCGCGCCACGCGCGTTCGGGATGTCCGAGATGCCAGAACGACGCGATCAGACCCGCCGCCAGAAACGCCAGCGACAGAATACTGCCGCCGACGAAGAACCCCGCTGCCGGCAACGGCAGCCATCCGAACCGCGCCCCCGCCTCGATCGTGAACAATGCGAGAAACAGGCCCTGCCCGACGCCGCACAGCGTGGTCAGAAAAATGACGGAGAATGCGGGATTCATTTCAGGTGCGTGAGGAGTGAGGTGTAAGGAGTGAGGAGCAGAGTACAGAAAATCCTGGGCGTCGCCTTTCGTAATCGGGGTGCCGGCGGCAAACCGTTGGCAGGAAATAAAACGAATTCGCTGTGTGTATTCGACGAACTTTCATTCGATTGAGCGGTACACACATACGCCGCATGTTCTCTCTCCTCACTCCCAACTCCTCACCCCTCACGCTTCACCACGAAGTCACGTCGTCCAGCGCCGGCTCTTTCAGCCCGGGCTTCGGTTTCAGTCCGTCGATCTTGAGCGGATTGTCGACGCGCGTCAGTTCATCCTGATGAATCGTGATCTGCGTCTTGCGGCGCGGCAGATAGTGATTCGCCGGTTGCGTGCCCCACTCCGGCATCAGCTGGTAGCCACCGTTGTCGCGAATCGCGGCCGAGACTTCAGACTCCGGATCATGGATGTCGCCGAACAGGCGCGCGTTGGTGGGACACGCCAGCACGCAGGCAGGCTTGCGCCGTTCCGCCGGCAGACTCTGATCGTAGATGCGATCGACACACAGCGTGCACTTCTTCATCACCTTCTGATGCTCGTCGACTTCGCGCGCGCCGTACGGACACGCCCACGAACAATACTTGCAGCCGATGCATTTATCGTAATCGACCAGCACGATGCCGTCGCTTTCGCGCTTGTAGCTGGCGCCGGTCGGGCACACCGGCACGCACGGCGGATCCTCGCAATGCAGACAGGATTTCGGGAAATGTACGGTTTCAGTGTTCGGGTATTCGCCAATCTCGAAACTCTGCACGCGGTTGAAGAAGGTGCCGGTCGGATCGCTGTCGTACGGATTGTCGTCCGCCAGGTAGCCGGCCGCACCTGACGTATTCCATTCCTTGCAGCTCGTCACGCAGGCCTGACAGCCGACGCAGACGTTGAGATCGATGACGAGGGCGAGCTGGGTCACTGTTTGACCTCTGTGAGGAGTGAGGTGTGAGGAGTGAGGCGAAAAAACATCGCTATGCCCGGCTATCTGCTCTTGCCGGCGACAAAGGCGAGCCAGCGCGGGCGTTTTGTTACGGTGCCGGGTGCGGCGGCTGCTTCGTCGAACTGCGGCCAGGTTTCATGCGGCTCGTCGGCCGCCGCTTTGGAGATGCGCACGCGCACGTCGTACCAGCCGGCCTGACCGGTCACCGGATCCGAGTTCGACAGATGCCCGGCACTGCCCCGCGCCGGCAGCTCTTCCGCGATCAGGTGATTGAGCAGAAAGCCGCGCCGCGATTCGTTGGCATCCGGCGCCAGCCGCCACGCGCCGCGTGCCTTGCCGATCGCGTTCCACGTCCATACCGTGCCCGGCTCCACTGCTTCGCTGTAGCGGCACAGGCAGCGCACGCGCCCGTGCATCGACTCCACCCACATCCAGTCGCCGTCACCAATGCCCTGCTCGCGCGCGGTGACCGGACTGACGTAGAGATAGTTGTGCGCATGGATCTGCCGCAGCCATGCGTTCTGCGAATCCCACGAGTGATACATCGCCATCGGCCGCTGCGTCACCGCGTTCAGCGGATAGCGGCGCGTGTCGGTGACCTGCGCTTCCAGCGGCTCGAAATAGAATGGCAGCGGATCGAAGTAGGTCTCGATGCGGGCCTTCAGATGCTCCGGCGGCCGGCGCGCCGACTGTCCCCGCCCCTGTGCGGCGAGGCGGAATTTCTGCAGCACTTCGGAATAGAGCTCGATCACGATCGGAT
>JBDZVW010000075.1:4929-10138 GCA_040255885.1 Betaproteobacteria bacterium | reverse complement strand
CAGTTGCTGCTGCGTCGGTTCGGCGCAGCAGTACCATGGTTCGGACAGGTGCGGAACCGGCTGCCCGAGGTCGACGCCGGCGAGATCCGGTGCCGTGCGTCCGGCAGCCGCATGTGCGAGACGCCAGATTTCGTCGAACGTGTCGCGCCGGTCTTGATTGCACTGCGCGGCATCCGCGACCCGGGCTTCGATTTCGCGCTGCAGCGTGTCGACGCGGGCATCGCGGTGGCTCCACGGATAGCCCAGCAGCGCGGGATCGAACGGCCGGATCAGCTGCTCGAAATCGGGCAGCTTCAGCAGGTACGAGCCCTGCGGCACCAGCAGGCGGATCGCCAGTTGAATCGGCGGCACCGCCGCCACCAGCTTCAGTGCGACCAGCCGCTGCAGCAGCTCGACGTAGCCGTCGAGCGTGGTCCATGGCGTGAACGCGACGAAGGTTGGCGCGAATGCAATACCCATGTCGCGCAGCAGCTGTACCGCCTGTTCAAAATCGGCAGCCGTGTGATGCTTGTCGAGATAGCCGAGGATCCGATCATCGACCGCTTCCACCGCCGACGTGATGAACAGGCAACCGCTGCGTGCCAGTTCCGGCAGCAGATCCGCATGGCGGATCAGGTGCTCGACCTTGATGATCGCGTCGTACGTCAGTTCCGGAAATTCGCGGTGCAGTGCGCGCACGATCTTCAGCGCGTGGGTCGGGCCATTCAGGAAATCGGGATCGCCGAACGAAATGTGCTGCGCGCCGGCTGCGACCTGCTGGCGGATGTCGGACAGCACGATGTCGGCCGGCACGATACGAAAGCGGCCCTGGTACACCGGCACCACCGGACAGTGCCGGCACAGGTGCTTGCAGCCGCGGCTGGCATCGGCAAAGCCGACGACGCGGGTGCTGTAATCAGGCAGTTCGAGATGCGCGTAGCGTTTCAGCGGCGGCAGTGTGTCGCGCCGCGGCGCCAGGAATTCGATGCGGGCGAGATTGGTTTCGGCGCGTGGCGCCGGCGTGCCGCTGTGCGCCAGTTGCAATGCGAGATCGCACAGTTGCGGTTCGCATTCGCCGCCGAGTATCGTTTCCGCGCCCAGACTGCGCAGCAGCGCATCGTTCACCGGTGCGTAGAGGCCGTAAAGGCAGAGATGGGCGTGCGGTGCCAGCTCGCGGATGCGCGGCAGCGCTTCGATCGCGATGCGGGTCGCGGTGTGCATGCCAACATGGATTGCGATCAGACCGGCATCGGCGAGCGCCGTCGGGACGAGCCGGTCGAGCGAAAGATCGATGCAGGTCACATCGCAGCCGGCCCGCGTCAGCCATGCCGCCGGTTCGGCCAGCGCGAACGGCTGCCGGCCGAGTTCGTACGGATTGATCAGGACCACCTTGAACGGCTTGCGCGCCGTCCGGCGCGGTAATGGAGCGGGCCCGTCGAACATCGAATCAGAACGAACCTGTTTCACCGGTACTCTTACGTGTGTGACACGGTTGCTGTGACAACGTAAACGCCGAGGCGTGCGCGCTTATTCCTGAAATTTGTAACCGCAGTGCAATGCAACAACGCCTCCCGCCAGATTGAAATATTCGACGCGCTCGAAACCCGCGGCTTCCATCATTGCCTTCAGCGCATCCTGACCCGGGTGCACGCGAATCGATTCGGCCAGATAGCGATAGCTGGCGGCGTCTTTTGTCACCAGTTGCCCCAGCAACGGCAGTGCGGTGAATGAATAGAGATCGTAGAACGGCTTCAGCGGTTTCCACACCTGCGAAAATTCCAGAATCAGCGCGCGTCCGCCCGGCCGCAGTACACGCAGCATTTCCGCCAGCGCCGTTTCCTTGTGCGTCATGTTGCGCAGTCCGAACGCGCAGCTCACGCAATCGAAGTGATTGGACGGAAACGGCAGCGTTTCGGCGTCACAGCGAACCGCCGGAACCACCTGGCCCGCATCCAGCAGCCGGTCGCGGCCGGCCGCCAGCATCGATTCGTTGATGTCGGTCAGCACTACCGTGCCGCGCCCCCCCGCCTTGCGTGCAAGCTGCAACGCCAGGTCGCCGGTGCCGCCGGCGATGTCGAGCACGCGCTCGCCCGGCCGCACGCCGCTGCGGGCAACCGCGAAGCGCTTCCACAACCGGTGCATCCCGCCCGACATCAGGTCGTTCATTACGTCGTAGCGCCGCGCAACCGACGTGAATACTTCGCCGACCCGGCGTGCCTTGTCTTCCTCGGCGATGGTTTGGTACCCGAAGTGCGTGGTTTTGGTCATGATTGGGAGAATGTTGTCACAAAAACCCGAACCGCAAAGGCGCGAAGGCGCAAAGGGTGCGCAAAGAGAAGCTAAAAAACAGAAGTTCCTTGCGGCTTTTCTTTGCGTCCTTTGCGCCTTTGCGGTTATAGCTTTTGCCCATGTTCATTTGCCTTTCGGTCTGGCCGGAAACGCACCCGGCTTCGGCTCCCGGCTTTCTCCGGCTTCTTCCAGCCGCGCCAGATAATGCTGCCACATTTCGCCCTGATGCAATCCGTAATCGTGGAGCAGGCTCCAGGAATAGATGCCGGTGTCGTGACCGTCCGAGAAGCGGAGCTGGATCGCGTAGTTGCCGACCGGCTCGATCGCGGTGATCTCGACGTTCTTCTTGCCCGGCTGCAGCACCTCCTGTCCCGGCCCATGGCCGCGCACTTCGGCCGACGGCGAGTAGACGCGCAGGAATTCGCAGGGCAGCCTGAACACGTTGCCGTCGGCAAAGGCGATTTCGAGCACGCGCGATTTCTGGTGCAGCTTGATTGCGGTGGGTTGCGGAGTGTTGCCGGCCATGAACGATAAGGTTGTCTGCTGATCAGCGATCATCATAGCCGAGACCGCATAAAAGAAAAACCGCGCTGCCGTCGCGGCCGGATCAGCGCAGTGCCGTGCGCAGCGCGTTCGCGATCGCTTCGGACGTCAGGAGCGGAAGGGCTGTTGCCGGTTCACGCTGGCGCCTGCCCCACGGCGATTCCGGAAAATGCGGGTCGCCGGCGAAGCGCGCGATCACGTGCCAGTGCAAGTGCGGTACCGCGTTGCCGAAACTGGCGAGATTGATCTTGTCGGGGTCCAGCAAGCGACGCAGCACGCCTTCGACGGTGAACGTGACGTGCAATAAATGCGAACGCGACTTGTCGTCGAGGTCGGTCATTTCGCGAACGTGTACATTCCAGATGACACGGCAGTATCCGGGATAGCCGGGTTCGGCGACGCGTACCACGCGGCAGTGACGGTCCTGCCACAGTAATTCGCCGCCGGGATGCTCGCACAATTCACAGCTCATGGTGCCTCACACCGGTCTTGAAAAAGCAAAATGCGCGGCGGCGGTGAGCCGCTCCACGCCGGCCCTCACGGCCCAGGTGCGCCATTCAGGCGAACGCGGCGTCAATCGCTCCAGCAGCCGCCGCTTCGCCCGATCAGCGGGCCGCGCGTTGCCATGATGATGGCAGCGATTTTCGTCGCGCAACGCACGCAGCACGCGCAGCGCGGAATACGTCCCGAGTTCCTGCAGCACGAAATCGACGCGTGCATCGGGAAAGCAACGCGGCAGGGCGCTGCCCAGCCCGCCACGGATGCGATAGGCGACATCCAATGCATGTGCGGGATCGGCCACTTCATGGCCGAGCGCCGCAGAGAGTGCAGCGGCCGCCGTCGTACTGGCGCCCGCTTCCTGGATCAGTGATTCGTGGCAACGCTTGCCGAGTCCGGTGTGACAATCGAGCGCGAAAATATAGCGGACGCCGGTCAGCGTGGTCCCGAGCCATTCGAGATAGAGGCGCGGCCCTTCTTCGAGTGTCTTGCCGCCGAAGAACAAGCCGCGCGGGAATTCATATTGTCCTTCGGCGACCGCCTGCTTGAGTGGAGCAAATCCGTGGCGCGGCACGCAGGCGATCGCACGTGCGTAAAAAAAATCACCGCGCGGCGGGCCGGGCGGATTGATCAATGGGTCGATCGCGCGGTAGCGCGCCGGTGCGCCAGCCCAGCCTTCGCCGTCCACAATGAAATTGCGGTTGAGATCGACGTTATTCTCGTTCGCGCGCCGCAGCCATGCCATGCCGTACGGATTCAGCACATGTACCAGCAGCAGCGCGCCATCCGGTGGCACGTCGGGTGGAAATTCGAGCGTGCGCAACTGAATCGCCGAGCCGGCGAAACCTTCGACGCCATGCAGCCCGCTGGTGTGCAGCAGCACGCGTTGAGGTGTTTGCGTTCCAAGGCGGGCGATGTCGATCGACAGCGCTTCGCCATTCGGATCTTGTGCGGTGAGCGTCAACGTATCGATGTGCGCGCCGGCGCGCCGCGCGGCACCCCGGAAGCGGTCGCGTGCGGTGGTGTAGTCGGGCGAGAAGTAATCGGTATTGAACATTACGTAATCCGACCCGATGGCTGAGGTTGCGTCAATCTGAAATGTGAAAGGACGGACGATTGATCGGATACATTGCCGTTGAGGCTTGTATTTTTTTGTACGCCGCCTACCACCCTGTCCGCTTCGCGTCCACCCCTCCTCATTCGAGGAGGGGAAATCCGTGTGTCATTCGCACGCTATGCGTTTCCCCTCCTGTTTTTAAGGAGGGGAGGGAGCGAAGCGGAAGGGGTGGTTGGCTTTCGGACATGTTGCAATTTATTCATCCCTTGTTTTACAACAGCACCCGCTCTATCCCCCCATGATTCGCCTTGTCCACATAATCAGCAAGCCAGTTCTCCCCCAGCAGATGCTTCGCCATTTCGACCACGATGTAGTCGGCTTCGGTGCCGGCGTCGTTGTCGTAGCGCGCGAGGCCCTGCAGACAGGACGGGCAGGACGTGAGAATCTTGATTGGGCCGTCGAAGCCGTCACTGCGCAGCGCATGTGCGTCCTTGCGGATTTCTTCTTCCTTGCGGAAACGCACCTGCGTGGAGACGTCGGGACGCGCCAGCGCCAGCGTTCCCGATTCGCCGCAGCAACGCTCGTTCTGTTTCACTTCGGTGTTCATCAGTTCGTTGACCACTTTCAACGGCGCATAGGTTTTCATCGGCGTGTGACACGGATCGTGGTACATGTAGCGCACGCCGTTCACGCCTTCCAGCCTCACGCCTTTCTCCAGCAGGTACTCGTGAATGTCGAGCAGCCGGCAGCCGGGAAAAATCTGGCCGAACTCATATTTCTGCAATTGGTCCATGCAGGTGCCGCAGGACACGATCACGGTCCGGATGTCGAGGTAGTTCAACG
>JBDZVW010000075.1:0-4829 GCA_040255885.1 Betaproteobacteria bacterium | reverse complement strand
TCCATGCAGGTGCCGCAGGACACGATCACGGTCCGGATGTCGAGGTAGTTCAACGTATGCGCGACGCGGTGGAACAGCACGCGGTTGGCGGTGGTGATCGCTTGTCCTTTTTCCTCGTTGCCGGCGGCGGTCTGCGGATAGCCGCAGCACAGGTAGCCGGGCGGTAGTACGGTCTGCGCGCCGATCTCGTAGAGCATTGCCTGCGTCGCGAGACCGACCTGGCCGAACAGCCGTTCCGAGCCGCAGCCCGGAAAATAGAATACGGCGTCCGATTCGTCAGTGACTTTCCGCGGATTGCGGATGATCGGTACGGTCTTCGGGTCTTCGATGTCGAGCAGCGCGCGTGACGTCTTCTTCGGCAGTCCGCCCGGCATCGGCTTGTTGATGAAATGGATCACTTGCGCGCGCGCGGTTGGTGCGACCAGCGGTGCACGGCCGACGGTCGCCGGCGGATGGCGCGTCTGGCTCTGTACCACGTGCAGCGTTTTTGCGGCGCCGAACGCCAGGCGTTGTACTTTGTAGCCCCAGCCGATCATGACGGTGCGCAACAGTTTCACAGTGCGCGGGTCGGTTGCGTTCAGAAACAGCATCGACGCGAACGTGCCGGGATTGAATTTGCGCTTGCGCTGACGGCGCAGGAAATTGCGCATCGCGACCGACACGTCGCCGAAATCGATGTCCACCGGGCACGGATTCACGCATTTATGGCAGACCGTGCAGTGATCGGCGACGTCGCCGAATTCGTCGAAATGCCGCAGCGACACGCCGCGCCGCGTCTGTTCCTCGTAGAGAAACGCTTCGATCAGCAAACTGGTCGCGAGAATCTTGTTGCGCGGGTTGTAGAGCAGGTTGGCGCGCGGCACGTGCGTCGCACACACCGGCTTGCATTTGCCGCAGCGCAGGCAGTCCTTGATCGAGGCGGCGATTTTTCCCGCTGCGGACTGTTCCAGGATCAGGCTCTCGGCACCGATCAGACTGAAGCTCGGTGTGTAGGCGTTCTCCAGCGTCGCGCCGGCCAGCAGCTTGCCCTTGTTGAAGCGGCCTTGTGGATCGACCTGTTCCTTGTAGGCACGGAAGCGCTCGATTTTTTCGGGATCGAGAAAATCGAACTTGGTGACGCCAATGCCGTGCTCGCCCGAAATGACGCCATCGAGCGACTGCGCCAGACGCATGATACGCGCGACCGCCTGTGTGGCGGTCTGCAGCATCTCGTAGTCGTCGGAGTTGACCGGTATGTTGGTGTGCACGTTGCCGTCGCCGGCGTGCATGTGCAGCGCGACGAATACCCGCCCGCGCAGCACTTCGTGATGGATCGCGTCGCAGCGCTCGAGAATTTTAGCGAACGGCCGGCCACTGAAAATATCGGCGAGTGCGGCACGGATTTCGTCCTTCCATGACACGCGAATCGAATGATCCTGCAGCGCGTGAAACACCTGTCCGTCGCGGTGACGGGTGAACGCCAGTGGCGGCAGCCCCGTGACGTCCGGCGCAAGTCCGGCGATCGGGGTGTCGAGATGGTCGAGCAGCCATTGCCAGCGCAGCCGCGTTTCCGCGAGCAGCGTCTGCGCCTGTTCGCTGCGGTCGCCCAAGACTTCGGCAGCGGGCAGCGTGTCTTCCGGCAGCGTGAGCGGCAGCTCGCCCGTAAGGCATTCTGCGAGCCGGTCGATCAGCCGCAGCTTGTTCGCGATCGACAGCTCGATGTTGATGCGCTCGATGCCGTCCGAATAGTCGCCGAGCCGCGCCAGCGGAATCACCACGTCCTCGTTGATCTTGAATGCGTTGGTGTGGCGCGCAATCGCTGCGGTACGCGCACGGTCGAGCCAGAATTTCCTGCGTGCTTCCGGACTCGTCGCGATGAAACCTTCGCCGCTGCGCGCGTTGGCGATACGCACCACCTGTGACGCTGCTGCGCCGACCGCATCTTCGTCATCGCTGACGAGGTCGGCAATCAGCACCATCTTGGGCCGGCCGGCGCGGCGCGCCTTGGTCGCATAGCCGACCGCGCGGATGTAGCGTTCGTCAAGATGTTCCAGTCCCGCCAGCAGCACCTGCGACTGGCTGTCGAGGTGGTGTCGGATTTCGACGATGGTCGGCACCGCATCCCGCACCTGGCCGAAGAACTCCAGGCATACGGTGCGCACGTGCGGCGGCATTCGATGCAGAACGAAGCGCGCCGCGGTGACGATGCCGTCGCAGCCTTCCTTCTGTATGCCCGGCAGGCCGTGCAGCCATTTATCGGTGACGTCCTTGCCGAGGCCGGCCTTGCGAAATGCGTGGCCGGAGATTTCCAGAATTTCGGGTTCACCGCGCGGCGTGCGGCCGTCGGGCTCGAAGCGCGTCAGTCGGAAGCGCGCGGTCTCGACGGTGTGGATCTTGCCGAGGTTGTGGTCGAGACGCTCGACTTCGAGCCAGCCGGCGTCCGGCATCACCATGCGCCACCACGCGAGATTGTCGAGACAGGTGCCCCACAGCACCGCTTTCTTGCCGCCGGCATTCATCGCGACGTTGCCGCCGATGGTCGAAGCGTCGGCCGACGTCGGATCGCACGCGAACACCAGGCCGGCCGCGTCCGCCGCCTCCATCGCGCGTTTGGTGACGACACCGGCGCCACAGCGCAGCGTCGGCACCGGCTGCGCCAGACCGGGCAGGGTCATGTGCTCCACTTCGCCGAGCGTTTCGAGCTTTTCGGTGTTGATCACCGCCGAGTGCCTGACCAGCGGGATTGCGCCACCGGTATAGCCGGTGCCGCCGCCGCGCGGAATGATCGTAAGCCCGAGCTCGATGCAGGCATTGACGATCGCGGCGACCTCGTCCTCGGTGTCGGGATGGATAACGACGAACGGATACTCGACGCGCCAGTCGGTAGCATCGGTCACGTGCGACACCCGCGCCAGTCCGTCGAACTGGATGTTGTCCCGGCGCGTGACGCGTCCGATGCGCCTCAGTATTCTTTTGCGCAATGCGGCCGTTTCATCGAATTCCTGCTCGAAGCGGTCCACCGCGCCGTGAGCGGCCGTCAACAGTTGCGTCACGTGATCCTGCCGGTTCTGGCGCCGCGCCTCGATCTGCTCCAGCCGCTCGCGCATCGCCGCGATCAGCGACGCGCGCCGCTTCGGATTGGCCAGCAGGTCATCCTGCAGGTACGGATTGCGCGACACCACCCAGAGGTCGCCCAACACTTCGTAAAGCATCCTCGCCGAACGGCCGGTGCGGCGCTCGTTGCGCAACTCGCTCAACACCTCCCACAGCGGCGCGCCGAGAAAGCGGATCACGATTTCGCGATCGGAAAACGATGTGTAGTTGTACGGGATTTCGCGCAGGCGAGTGGTCATGGGGAGAAGCGGGCTATCGAGCCGGAAATTCTACTGCAACACACTGCGCAACGCTCGATTGACGATGGGTTATGATGGTATATCGGGGAAAAGACGGCTATTGTTCATGCCGCGCATCGGAGAAACAGCCGAGCGTTCGGTATAATCGGGCTTCAAGTGAACAGCATGTTGTCCGCTCAATAATCATCGAAGTCGCCTTTTTGTGCAGCTGCAGAAGCTGGGAGGAGATGTCCGAACAGCGGACGTACTGACTGGCTTCCCCTCCTGTTTTTAAGGAGGGGTGCCCGCGCAGGCGGGCGGGGTGGTTGCTTTTTCGGGCATCCTGATGACACAAGTATATTCTGGAGGGAATTTTTGTGAGTTATGTAATCGACGCGCCGCGGGTGGCGGCGGTTCCGGTGGTTGGCGGCGAGGCGACGTTTCCGGTGCGACGCATCTATTGTGTGGGACGCAACTACGCCGCGCATGCGCGCGAGATGGGGCATGACCCGGACCGTGAGCCGCCGTTTTTCTTCATGAAGCCGGCCGATGCGCTGGTGCTTTCGGGGGCGACGGTGCCGTATCCGCCGGCCACCGAGGACCTGCAGCACGAGATCGAGCTGGTGGTGGCGCTGAAGAGCGGTGGAACCGACATTGCGGTGGAGCAGGCACTCGACTGTGTGTATGGCTACGGCGTGGGGCTGGACATGACGCGGCGCGACCTGCAGGGTCAGGCGAAGAAGATGGGGCGACCGTGGGAGATGGGCAAGGGGTTCGACAACTCGGCGCCGATCACGGCGCTGCAGCCGGCGGCGCAGATCGGTCACCCGGACAGCGGGGCGATCTGGCTGAAGGTCAACGGGGAGGTGAAGCAGCACGGGGATCTGAACCAGCAGATCTGGCGGGTGGAAGAGCAGATCGCGTATCTGTCGCGGCTGGTGCGGCTGGAGGCGGGGGACATGATCTTCACCGGCACGCCGGCCGGCGTGGGGCGGGTGCAACGCGGTGACCGGCTCGACGGCCACGTTGACGGCGTCGGCGAGCTGACCGTTCATTACGGCACTTAGCGCCTCCCGATTCACTTTTCAGATGGTCTGAAAAAGCCCGCCGTGGGGCATGACGGCGGGATGGATTCATGATGCGTTTCAAACGGCGCAGATGATCCTGTGCTCTGTTTTTTCAGCAAAAATGTGAGCGCTTGCTTTATGATAAAAGCATATTATAAAAATGTGACAAATATCACAATTATGTTGCCGTAATAATAACATAAACATATTTTTTCTTTTTTGAAACAGTATGTTGTAAAAATTTCATGTTGTGAAAACGCAACATCTCACAACATAAACTCCTGAAACAGGCGCATCTTTATTGCCGGTGAATTTTGCCGGCAGCAGAATAATCACGACCCCTTGAAACGGGGGCGGTGACATCGCGGCAACCGTCAGCGATTCCGCGGTGAAAAACGAGAGCCTTCTTTTTAGGAGATTCGAAGCATGAACAAGAAATTGATCGTGCTGG
>JBDZVW010000415.1:0-2688 GCA_040255885.1 Betaproteobacteria bacterium | reverse complement strand
GCCGGCCTACCGTCCCCGCATGAACATCTTGTCCAGATCCGCGACACTGACTTCAAACCAGGTTGGCCGTCCGTGATTGCACTGGCCGGAGCGCTCGGTGATTTCCATTTCGCGCAACAGCGCGTTCATTTCCGCAATGCCGAGCTTGCGGTTCGCGCGCACCGCGGCATGGCAGGCCATCGTCGACAGCAACTCGTTGCGGCGTTCGGTCAGCACGCGTCCCGCGCCGTACTCGCGCACGTCGCGCAGCACGTCGCGCGCGAGCTGCGCGGCATCGGCATCGGCCAGCACCGCCGGCACCGCGCGCACCGCCAGCGTGGTGGGTGACAGCGCGGCAATGTCGAAGCCGATTTCGTGCAGCACGGGCTGGTTCTCGGCGGCAGCGGCAACGTCGAGCCGGTCGGCCGCAAAACTCACCGGAATCAGCAGCGACTGTGTCGCAAGCGTGTGCTGGTCGAGCGCGGTCTTGATCCGTTCGTAAACGATGCGCTCGTGCGCCGCGTGCATGTCGACGACCACTAGGCCGCGATTGTTCTGCGCCAGGATGTAGATGCCCGACAGTTGCGCCAGTGCGAATCCCAGCGGCGGCATTTCGTGCGTGTCGTCGGCAGTTTGCGGCACGGCGTCGGGCGGTGCCACGGGTACGCCGGGGCGGAACAGCGTTTCGTAAAAGGCGGGCTGTGCGCCGGCGTGAAGCGGCATCTGAGCCTGGTGGCCATAAGGCCGGCGTACCGTGGTATCCGGCTGCGGCATGAAGGGCGCGGCCGGCAGGGTACCGTCCGTGAACGCTGCGGCATCGGCCATCGCCGGCGAGGCACCTGCCGCCGTACGGCTCAACGCCTTGTTCAGCGCATGAAAAATGAACTGGTGCAGCGCATGCGCGTCGCGGAAGCGGACTTCGATTTTTGCCGGATGAACGTTGACGTCCACCCGTGCCGGATCGATTTCGAGAAACAGCGCGAAGGCCGGATGGCGCTCGTGGTGCAACACGTCGCGGTAAGCCTGCCGTATCGCATGGCTGACCAGCTTGTCGCGCACGAAGCGGCCGTTGACGAAAAAAAACTGGGCATCGCGCGCCGAGCGCGAGTACGCCGGCAGTCCGGCAAGGCCGGTGAGCCGCAGTCCGGCGGACTCGTCCACCGCGATCGCCGCTGCGGCGAATTCATCCCCCAGCACGGCGCCAATGCGTGCCGCCAATGACTGCGGTTTCAGCAGGCCCTGCGCGCGGCCGTTGTGCGTCAGCGTGAAGCCGATGTCCGGGCGTGCCAGCGCGACGCGCCGGAATGCGTTTTCGCTGTGTGCGAATTCGGTCGCCTCGGAGCGCACGAACTTGCGCCGCGCCGGCGTATTGAAATAGAGATCGCGTACGTCGATGCGCGTCCCGGCCGCAAGCGCCGCCGGCTTGACCTCGGTCAATGCGCCGCCGCTGGCATTGATTGACCATGCATGCTTGTCCTGCGGCGTGCGGCTTGCAAGCGCGACGTGCGCAACGGCGGCGATGCTGGCCAGCGCCTCGCCGCGGAAGCCGAGCGTCGCCACGCGTTCGAGATCGTCGAGGGAGTGAATCTTGCTCGTTGCATGACGCGCGAATGCAAATGGCAGATCATCGCGTGCAATGCCGTGGCCGTCGTCGGTGACGCGAATCAGCGCAATGCCGCCGTTCTGCAGATCGACGGTGATCTGCGACGGCTGCGCATCAAGACTGTTTTCGAGCAGCTCCTTCAGCGCTGCGGCGGGGCGATCGACGACTTCTCCGGCGGCGATCTGGTCAATCAGCAGATCGGGCAGAACACGAATGGCGGCCATAAAAAAATTATATCGGAATGATGTGCGGTTGCCCGGTGAATTGAATCAATTATAATGGCGCGGTTTGCCCGCCTTGTATTAAGAACCTATCTCATAAATATTCACGTGATGCGTTGTAGCCCAAAAGATGCGGATGCAAGGCGCGGCGCGGCGCCCATAGTCATTCTATGGGCAAGCGACGCAACGCCGCAGACGCGCTTTTGGGCCACAACCCTTCGGGACCGGGCGATTTGGGCGCGTTTCAGCGTCGCTCGCCGCTTGCATAGTCTCGCTATGCGGTGCGGCTCGCTCCTTGAACCGCATCCCAAATCGCTCGGTCGCACACGCGAATATTTGTGAGATAGGTTCTAAAATCCGCAATTCGGTATTTCTGGGAGTAATCACGAATGAAGATCGGCGTACCGGCAGAGACTTGCGCTGAAGAGAGTCGAGTGGCAGCGACGCCGGACACGGTGAAGAAGTTGGCAGGTTCAGGCCACCACAACGTGCTGGTGCAGACGGGAGCCGGTGTGCGGGCGAGCATTCCGGACGAGCAGTTTGTCGCGGCCGGCGCAACGATCGTGGCCGACGCGGCCGAGCTCTACCGGGACTCGGACATCGTGCTCAAGGTGCGCGCGCCCGAAGCGGCGGAAGTGGCGGCGC
Organism: Betaproteobacteria bacterium; assembly: GCA_040255885.1. Classification (GTDB taxonomy): domain Bacteria; phylum Pseudomonadota; class Gammaproteobacteria; order Burkholderiales; family JBDZVW01; genus JBDZVW01. The sequence goes on along the minus strand of JBDZVW010000415.1, from coordinate 240 downwards.
TCAAATCGGGCAGCATCCTGATCGGGCTGCTCGAACCGCATGACCGGGACGGCATCGAGCGGATTGCGAAGCAGGGCGTGACGGGCTTCGCGCTGGAAGCGCTGCCGCGCATCTCGCGCGCGCAGAGCATGGACGTGCTGTCGTCGCAGGCAAACATCGGCGGCTACAAGGCAGTGATCATTGCAGCCGACCTCTACCAGCGCTTCTTTCCGATGCTGATGACGGCGGCCGGCACGGTGA
>JBDZVW010000414.1:0-2692 GCA_040255885.1 Betaproteobacteria bacterium | reverse complement strand
GCTCGCCGCGGGCGCGCACGACGACGTCAAACGCGTGCTGCACTATCTGCAGATCACGCAGGAAGCGGACGGCCACTGGCCGCAGAATATGTGGCTCGATGGCATGCCGTACTGGAACGGCATCCAGATGGACGAGACGGCGTTTCCGATTCTGCTCGCTGATCTGGCGCGGCGCGAAGGCGCGCTGTCCGAAAACGACATGCATCGCGTATGGTCGATGACGCGCCGTGCCGCGAGTTTCCTCGTCTGCAACGGACCGGTCACGCAGCAGGACCGCTGGGAGGAAGACGCCGGCTATTCGCCGTTCACGCTCGCCGCGGTGGTGGCCGCGCTGCTGGTGAGCGCCGAGCTCGCCGACGGAAATGGCGAAACCGCTATCGCCACCTATCTGCGCGAAACCGCGGACGCGTGGAACGACCACATCGAACGCTGGACCTACGTTATCGGCACGCCGCTGGCGCGGCAAGCCGGTGTCGACGGCTACTACGTGCGCATCGCGCCGCCCGAGACCTGCACCGCGGCCTCGCCCGCCAGCGGATTCGTGCCGATCAAGAATCGCCCGCCCGACTACACGCAGCAGGCGGTCGCGCATATCGTCAGTCCCGATGCGCTGGCATTGGTGCGCTTTGGCCTGCGCGCGGCCGACGATCCGCGCATCGTCAACACCCTCAAGGTGATCGATTCATTGCTCAAGATCGATACGCCGGCCGGCCCGTGCTGGCACCGCTACAACGATGACGGTTACGGCGAGCATGCGAGCGGCGATCCGTTCGACGGCACCGGCCAGGGCCGCGCATGGCCGCTGCTGAGCGGCGAACGCGGCCACTACGAACTGGCGGCCGGCCGGCCCGAAGCGGCGCGCGCGCTGATGCGTACGATGGCCGCGTTTGCGAATGACGGCGGCATGATCCCGGAACAGATCTGGGATGCACCCGATATCGCACGCAAGGAACTGTTCTACGGCCGGCCGTCAGGCTCGGCAATGCCGCTGGTATGGGCGCACGCCGAATACGTGAAACTGCTGCGGTCGCTGCACGAAAAACGCGTGTTCGACATGCCGCAGCAGACCGCCGGACGCTATCTGCAGAACCGCACCGGCTCTTCGCTCGCATTCTGGCGCTTCAATCACAAAACCCATTCATTCGCCGCAGGCCGTGTGCTGCGCATCGAGACACTGGCCGAGGCGACGGTGCACTGGACCGACGACGGCTGGCGCACGGTGCATGACGCCACGACGCAGGATACCGGACTCGGCGTTCACAAGGCTGATCTGCCGACCGCGTCGCTGATGCACGGCGCGACGGTGAAATTCACGTTTTTCTGGCACGACGCGGCACGCTGGGAAGGCACCGATTTCGAGATGCTGGTAAATTAGAATCAGGATTGGGAATTAGGGATTTGGGATTAGACGGAATTTCCGGCGCGCGGAGCGCGCCGCATACTTGCACTACGACGCCCATTCTCTAATCCCGTAAATATGGATGCTGACATCATCATCATCGGCACCGGCGCCGGCGGCGGCACGCTGGCACGCGCGCTGGCGCCGACCGGGCTCAGGCTGCTGCTGATCGAGCGCGGCGATTTCCTGCCGCGCGAGAAAGCGAACTGGCAGGCCGGTGCGATATTCGGCAGCCGCCGCTATCACAACGTCGAGCCTTGGCTCGACCACAACGACAAGCCATTTTATCCGGTCGCCGGCTATCACGTCGGCGGCGACACCAAGTTCTACGGAGCCGCGGTGCTGCGCCGGCGCGAACACGATTTCGACAGCGTGCGCCATGTCGACGGCGAAACCGTCGCGTGGCCGATCGGCTATGCCGATCTGGCGCCGTTCTATGATACCGCCGAGCAATGGTACTTCGCGCACGGCGAACGCGGTGAAGACCCGACGGCACCACCGGCAAGCGGGCCGTTTCCGTATCCGCCGGTCAGCCACGAACCGGCGATCGCGCGCGTCTTTTCGCAATTGAAAGACGCCGGGCTCAAGCCGTTCCATCTGCCGCTCGCGCTGCATCTCGACGAAGCGGACCGCCCTCACAGTCCGTGCATCCGTTGCGACACCTGTGACGGCTTTCCGTGCATGGTGCACGCCAAAGGCGACGCCGAGATGTGCGGCGTGCGCCATGCGCTGGCGCACCCGAACGTCACGCTGAAGACGAACCTGCGCGCAGTACGGATCGAGACGTCGAACGACGGCCGTCACGTCAGCGCCCTCCGGTGCGACGGCACCGCCGGCGGCGAAACGCTTAGCGCGCGTGTCGTTGTGCTGGCGGCTGGCGCGATCAATTCCGCCGCGCTGCTGCTCGCGTCGGGCAGCGACGCGCACCCGCAAGGCCTCGCCAATGGATCCGGACAAGTGGGCCGCAATTACATGTGCCATCTCAGTTCGGTGATGCTCGGACTGTCACCGTGGCACGCCAATCCGACCGCGTTTCAGAAAACGATCGGCATCAACGATTTCTACAGTGCATCGGGCGATCCTGATTTCCCGTATCCGCTGGGACACGTGCAATTGCTCGGCAAGGTCACCGGCGACATCCTCAAGGCGCAGCGCCGCTGGCTGCCGCGTCCGCTCGCCGGCTGGATTGCCGGACACACCGTTGACTGGTGGCTCACCACCGAAGACCTCGCGCGTCCTGCCAACCGCGTGACGCTCACGTCCGACGGCCGCATCCGCGTCAGTTACGTTCCG
>JBDZVW010000413.1:0-2693 GCA_040255885.1 Betaproteobacteria bacterium | reverse complement strand
TCCCGAAGACGGTGGACAACGATCTCGTCAAGACCGACTGCTGCCCCGGCTTCGGTTCGGTCGCGAAATACGTCGCCACCAGCATCCGCGAGGCCGGTTTCGACGTGGCATCGATGGCGCGCACCTCGACCAAGGTGTTCGTGCTGGAAGTGATGGGACGCCATGCCGGCTGGATCACCGCCGCCTGCGGGCTCGCCGCCGAAAAGCAGGGCGACGCACCGCAGCTGCTGCTGTTCCCGGAAATCACGTTCAATCCGGAAAAATTCCTGAAAAAGGTCGATGCCAGCGTCAAGCGCCATGGCTACTGCGCGATCGCGGTGTCCGAGGGCCTGCGCGGCGCCGACGGCAAGTTCCTGTCCGAATCCGGTCTGCGCGACGCGTTCGGCCACGCGCAACTGGGCGGCGTCGCGCCAGTGATTGCCAATCTGGTGAAGGACAAGCTGGGCTACAAGTATCACTGGGCTGTGGCCGACTATCTTCAGCGCGCGGCACGCCACATTGCGTCGAAGACCGACGTCGAACAGGCCTACGCAGTCGGCAAGGCGGCAGTCGAGCTGGCAGTGAAGGGCCGCAACGCGGTGATGCCGATCATCGTCCGGAAATCCGACAAGCCCTACCGCTGGGCCATCGGCGTTGCCGATCTGAAGGACGTCGCCAATCACGAGAGGATGATGCCGCGCAACTTCATCACCGCCGACGGCTTTCACATCACCGAGCGCGCACGCCGCTACCTGCAGCCGCTGATTCGCGGCGAGGATTACCCGCCGTTCCGGGACGGCCTGCCGGTTTACGTGAAATTGAAGAATGTCGCAGTGCCGAAGAAGCTCAAAAGCGGATTTAAGCTGTGAGGAGTGAGACGTGAGCGTGAGGAAATGAAAGTTTCCGGCACGCGCTTCGCAGGCGGACTGGCGCTGGACCCAGGGGATAACGGTTTCGTTTTTCATTTTTTCACAAAACAAAGAGGCAGTTCATGTCGTACGCTCTGATCCTTGCGTTAATCTGCGCAATTCTCGCGATTGTCTACGGCGCGGTGTCGATCAAATGGATACTCGCCCAGCCGGCCGGCAATGACGAGATGCGGCGCATCGCCGGCGCGATTCAGGAAGGCGCGCGCGCCTATCTGAACCGCCAGTACACGACGATCGCGCTGGTCGGCGTGGTGCTGTTCCTGCTGATCGGCTTCGTGCTCGGCTCGTGGCCGACCGCGATCGCGTTTGCGGTCGGTGCGATCCTGTCGGGTGCCGCCGGCTACATCGGCATGAACGTCTCGGTGCGCACCAACGTCCGCACCGCGGAAGCCGCGCGCAGCGGCCTCAGTCCGGCGCTGGCGATCGCGTTCCGCGGCGGCGCCATCACCGGCATGCTGGTGGTCGGCCTCGGGTTGCTCGGCATTACCGTATTCTTCATGATCCTGCTCGGCACCGCCGCCCATGGCGAAACGATCAAGCAGATCGCCGAGCCGCTGGTGGGACTGGCATTCGGCGGGTCGCTGATTTCGATCTTTGCACGGCTCGGCGGCGGCATCTTCACCAAGGGCGCCGACGTCGGCGCGGACCTGGTGGGCAAGGTCGAGGCCGGCATTCCGGAAGACGATCCGCGCAATCCCGCGGTGATCGCCGACAACGTCGGTGACAACGTCGGCGACTGCGCCGGTATGGCGGCCGATCTGTTCGAAACCTACGCGGTGACGATGGTCGCAACGATGCTGCTCGGCGCACTGATGCTGTCCAAGCCGGGAGTCGCGTTCAACGCGGTCACCTATCCGCTGGCGCTGGGCGGCGTGTCGATCATCGCATCGATCATCGGCTGCTTCTTCGTGAAAGCGCGCCCCGGCGGCAAGATCATGAGCGCGCTCTACCGCGGCCTGACGGTTGCCGCGGTACTGGCGGCGATCCTCTATATCCCGGTCACCTTCTGGCTGATGGGCGACATTCATGCCCAGTATGACTGGCTCTCGGTATGGCAGTTGTGGGGTTCGGGGATCGTCGGGCTGATTCTCACTGCGTTGCTGGTGGTGATCACCGAGTATTACACCGCTACCGAATTCAAACCGGTTCGCCACGTCGCGGCCGCCTCCACCACCGGCCATGCAACCAACATCATCGCCGGACTGGGCGTGTCGATGAAAGCCACCGCGTGGCCGGTGCTCGCAGTGTGCGCGGCGATCTATTCGGCGTACGCGCTGGCGGGCCTTTACGGCATCGCGATCGCGGCGACCGCAATGCTGTCGATGACCGGCATCATCGTCGCGCTCGACGCATATGGACCGATCACCGACAATGCCGGCGGCATCGCCGAAATGGCGAAGATGCCGGATTCGGTGCGCGCGATCACCGATCCGCTCGACGCGGTCGGCAACACCACCAAGGCAGTGACCAAGGGCTACGCGATCGGCTCCGCAGGACTGGCCGCGCTGGTGCTGTTCGCCGACTACACGCACGCGCTGGAAGCCAGCGGCAAGTCGATCACCTTCGAACTGTCCAACCACATGGTCATCATCGGCCTGATCATCGGCGGCCTGGTGCCATACCTGTTCGGCGCGATGGCGATGGAAGCGGTCGGTCGCGCCGCCGGCGCGGTGGTGATCGAAGTTCGGCGCCAGTTCAAGGAAATCGCCGGCATCATGGACGGCACCGCCAAGCCCGACTATTCGCGCGCGGTCGACATGCTGACGCGCTCGGCGATCAAGGAAA
>JBDZVW010000412.1:0-2699 GCA_040255885.1 Betaproteobacteria bacterium | reverse complement strand
TCCTGCGCCGCAATTTCGGCCTCATTTTTCAGGACCACAAGCTGCTGTTCGACCGCAACGTGCTCGAAAACGTGATGCTGCCGCTGCACATCACCGGCTACCGCCGCCGCGAAGCAGTGCGCCGCGTGCGCGCGGCGCTCGACAAGGTCGGGCTGCTGGGCCGCGAAAAGGCGCTGCCGATCACGCTATCCGGCGGCGAGCAGCAGCGGCTGTGCATCGCGCGTGCGGTGGTGCACCGGCCGGCGATCCTGCTCGCCGACGAGCCCACTGGCAACCTCGACGCCGCCTACTCGGCCGACATCGGCGAACTGTTCGCGTCGTTCAACCAGGTCGGCGTCACGGTGCTGATCGCCACCCACGACCCCAATCTCACGGCGCAGCTGCAGCCGCGTATCGTCAATCTCGACCACGGCAGGCTGGCCGCATGAGGGCATGGCTTGCGCATCATTTTCATGCGCTCGGTTCGAGCACCGGGCGGCTGCTCGGCAGCCCGCTCAGCAGCCTGCTCAACATCGCAGTCATCGGTATCGCGTTCAGCTTCCCGGTCGGGTTGTATGCGATCGTCGCCAACGTCCAGCTGGCGTCGCCCCGTGTCGGCTCCGATCCGCAACTGACCATGTTCATGGCGCTCGCGGCGACGGCGGACGACGTCGCCGCGATTCGCGACCGTCTGAAAAACGAGCAGCGGGTGAGCACCTTCCGCTTCATTCCGCGCAATGAAGCGTGGCAGCGGCTGCAGCAGACTGCAAGCCTCGGCAACGTCACGTCCAGCCTCGACCACAACCCGCTGCCGGATGCATTCGTCGTCGAGGCCAGGGGCCATGATCCACGGGTGCTGCAAGCATTGCGCGACGAACTCAAGGGCTGGCCCAAGGTCGAACACGTGCAGCTCGACGCACTGTGGGCGCAGCGGCTTGCCGCGGGGTTGCGGCTGGGCCGGCTGGCGGCGCTGATCCTGATCGGCCTGCTGGGATTCGCACTGGTCGCCGCGACGTTCAACACCATCCGGCTGCAGATTCTGACGCGGCGTGAGGAAATCGAGGTATCGAAGCTGATCGGTGCCACCAACACCTTCATCCGCCGTCCGTTTCTTTATTACGGCACGCTGCAGGGACTGATTGGCGGCGCGGTCGCGCTGGGCATCGTTGCCGGCAGTTTCTGGCTGCTCAATGATGAGCTCGCGCATCTGGCGGCACTCTATGGCAGCCAGTTCCAGCTGCGGTTGCCCGATCTGCCGGACAGTCTGACCCTGCTCGCCTTTGCCGCCGTCCTCGGCTGGCTCGGTGCATGGCTGTCCGTCGGACGTCATCTGCGCCGCATCGATCCGCACTGGACCAGAAAATAAATTTATATATAACAATCAATATACTATAAGTATATACCGGCATCTCAGGCGGGGAACTCCAGGCGCTTTTAGCACTCTCATATCAAGAGTGCTAAAATCTGCCAACGAAGGGAGTATGAATCCATGGCAAACAGCTACGCATTATCGATCCCGTCGGTGGTCGGCAGCCTGGACAGTTACATCCAGACCGTCAACAGCCTGCCGCTGCTGACACCGGAGGAAGAAACCCGGCTGGCACGCCGTTTCCGCGATCGCGAAGATCTGGAAGCCGCGCGGCAGCTCGTGCTGTCGCACCTGCGGGTGGTGGTCGCGATCTCGCGCGGCTACCTCGGCTACGGCCTGCCGCAGGCGGACTTGATCCAGGAAGGCAACATCGGCCTGATGAAGGCGGTGAAACGTTTCGATCCGGAACGCGGCGTGCGTCTGGTGTCGTTCGCAATACACTGGATCCGTGCCGAAATTCATGAGTTCGTGTTGCGTAACTGGCGCATCGTGAAAATCGCGACGACGAAGGGGCAACGCAAGCTGTTCTTCAACCTGCGCAGCCTCAAGCAGCGCCTCGACAGCCTCGGACATGAGGAAATCAGGGCGGTGGCGCGCCAGCTTGGCGTAAAGCCCAGCGAAGTCGTCGAAATGGAGACCCGGCTCGGCGGGCGCGATATATCATTCGAGCCGGCCGGTGACGGCGAAGAAGACGCGGTTGCGCCTGTCGCCTACATGGCCGCGGACGCAGATGCCGAGCCGGAACGCCAGATCGAGGCCCAGCAAACCGAGCGTCTGCGCGACGCCGGCCTGCAGCAGGCGCTGCGGGGGCTCGACGACCGCAGCCGCCGCATCATCCAGGCGCGCTGGCTGCAGGAAAAGGACACCGCCACGCTGCACGATCTCGCCACGGAATTCGGCGTGTCGGCGGAGCGCATCCGCCAGATCGAAGCCAAGGCGATGCAGAAGATGCGCACGGTGATCGATGCCCAGGCCGCCTGACGGCGCGCAGTTTTCACATCGAATGCGGGAAAGCCTATACTGGCTTTCCCGTTTTTTTATGCAAAAGCGGATCGTGTTCGAGGAGGGGCCGATGTACCGAATCCGGGACCGGATGCCGCGCCCGCCAGTCGCATCCCGCCGACGCGCCGATCGATGAACGTCGCGCGCTGGCTCATCCGCAATGCGCGCATCCGTGGCGAAGCGCCCGCGCTCGCACTGGGCACGGAAGTCCTGCTGACCCAGCGCCAGCTGGCGCAGCGGGCCGCGGTGCTGGCGGCGGCGCTGCGCGATCGTCTCGGCCTCACGCCGGGCGATCGCGTCGCGCTGTTCATGAAGAATCAGCCGCATTACCTGGAGGTGTTGTACGCGG
>JBDZVW010000411.1:0-2702 GCA_040255885.1 Betaproteobacteria bacterium | reverse complement strand
TTGCGCGTTGCCTCGCCGGAGCGCTGCGCCAGGCGCTGCACTTCGTCCGCCACCACCGAGAAGCCGCGGCCGGCGTCGCCGGCGGCCTTGGCCTGGATCGCGGCGTTCAGCGCCAGCACGTTGGTCTGCTCGGTGATGTCCGAAATCAGCTCGACGATTTCACCGATTTCCTGCGAACTTTCGCCAAGCCGCTTTATCCGTTTCGCGGTCTGCTGAATCTGATCGCGGATCTCGTTCATGCCGGCAATGGTGTTCTGCACCGCGGCAGCGCCTTTGGCCGCCGCATTGAGCGAGAGCTCCGCCACTTGGGCGGATTCGCTGGCGCGTGTCGAAACCTCACGGATCGACGTCGCCATTTGCACCACCGCCGTGCCGCTGTCCTGAATTTCATGCGCCTGGCGCTGCGTGGCCTGCATCAACTGCTGCGAGATCGCCTGCGCCTGCCCGGTCGCCGACGTGACTTCGAGGGCCGAACGGTTGATGGTTCCAACCACCTTGCGCAGTTCGTCGACGGTAAAGTTGATCGAGTCGGCGATCGCGCCGGTGATGTCTTCGGAAACCTGCGCCCGCACCCTGAGGTCGCCCTCTGCAAGGTCCCCGATATCATTCAGCAGACTCAGAATCGCCTGCTGGTTGCGCTTGTTCTGTGCTTCGTTCTCCAGCGCCCTTTCATGTTCCTCGTGGGCACGCTCGCGTGCCTCGTCGACAACGGCTTTCGCCACCATCAGCAGGAACGCCAGGGCCGCGACACCGAACACCACCGCCAGCCACGCTTCCCAGCGCAGATTGCTGGCCTGTTCCTCATACGGCTTCGCCAACTGGCGAGATTGCGCAAGCAGGCGATCGGCGGCAACGTAGACGTCGCGGCTGGCCTGCTTCGCCTGCGACAATTGCGCCATGTTCGTGACGATGCTTTCGACACTGGCAGCGAATGGCATGAATACGGCGCGCAGTTGCTCCGCCACCTGGCGCGACGCGGGACTCATCAGCGTCGGGATTCCGAGCGACGGATTGTGGCCAAGCAATGCATCAAGCTCCGCTCCGAAATGGCGCGCATTGGCCGCAAGATGGAGCGCCACCCGTGGATTCGGCTTGTCTGTGGACAGCAGCTGGTCGGCCTGGCCGAAATTGAAGTTACTCACGTCCCGATACAGCTGCCGCGCCACCGTCACCGATGACACGTCTTCGTTCTGGTCGTCGGCCACCACACCCAGTTCCTGCGCCAGTCCGCTGAGTTTGGATTGAGCACTGTTGATGATACCGATGTTCTTTTGCAGTGCCAGCAATCCGCTGCGCTGCGCCAGAATCAGCTTGATGTTTTTTTCGATGCCGCGCCAGGTCGTCTCCAATACCGACAGCTTGCTGCGTGCCTCCCCAGTCGAGGCAGGAACGGTGACGCCGTCTTTCGTGCCACCGTCGTGAAGTATTTTGAGATCCTTGTCAAACGAGTTGCGGCCGTCGGTCAGTCCGCTGAAGCCCTGGGTGTTGCCGGCCGCGGCACGCTGCGCGCTGTTGGCAATGAGTTGCGACAGCATCTGCATTTCGACCGCTGTTGACAGCTGAACCGACTTTTCACGCGTCTGCACGTTGTACCAGTAGACGGTTCCGGCCGCGAGCAGCAGAAACAGCAGCGCAAGCAGACCGTAAGCCCGCAGCCGTCCGGCCACAGTGCTGCGCGGCGCCTGGACTGCACCCGACGATGCACTTTCTGCAACGGCCGGCGCCGACTGCTCCGCCACGGCCGGGGCAGCAGCGGCCGCGGCCGCTCCTCCACGTGCGCCGTCTTTTCCGAAGAACGGCAGTTTGAGGCTTGCTACACTGATTGCCATTTCGTCCCCTCCCGAAATATCGCTCAGGCCGGCACCGATTCCGCGCGCCCCACCTGCTCGCCTGCCTGCAAAAACTGCGGATTGCGCACCAGTTCACGCACCGCCAATTCATTCCACTTGCGGCCATCGGCACCACGCCATGCCGCACCTAGCCACGGGACTGCGCCGTCCGGCGTCGCGCCGCGTTCAAATTGCTCGATGTGGTACAACCCTTCGACCTGGGTGACCAGCAACGCCGCCCGTACCGCGAATTTTTCCGCCAGCACCACAATCCGTGTGTCACCGCCGGTAACCGGGCCGGATCCCAGAAAAAGCGAAAAATCGATCACCGCGATCAGGGTGCCACGGACGTTGGTCAGCCCTTTGAACCAGGACCGGGTCAACTCCACCGGCATCACGGCGCCCGGCGCGATCACCTCGTTCACGTCCTGCAGATCGATCAGCCAGCGCCCGTCGCCGCAGCGAATGCCGAGATGGGAGCTGGCGGTTCCACCGGCCGCCGCTTCGGCCAGCCGCCCGGCAAGTGATTCCTGGTATTCCCGCAGGTTGATACGCGCCATCTTGTGTTCCGTCTCCTCGTGTCCGGTATTCGCGGTCGCCGTCTGCGCCTCAGCCGAAGGAAGCGATCTTCTGCAACACTTCCTGCGCGTTGATCGGCTTGGTCACGTATTCCTTCGCGCCCTGACGAAGCCCCCACACCTTGTCGGTATCCTGATTCTTCGAGGTGCACATGATGATCGGGATATGCTTGGTCGAATCATCGCGGGAAATCGTGCGCGTCGCCTGGAAACCATTGATTCCCGGCATCACGACGTCCATCAGGATCAGATCGGGATGCTCGCTTTTCGACTTGGTGATCGCGTCCTCGCCGCT
>JBDZVW010000410.1:0-2709 GCA_040255885.1 Betaproteobacteria bacterium | reverse complement strand
CGCCAGCACCGCGAGATAGATGCGAAAGTAAAGATGCTGGCTGAATCGAAACATGGAAGTCGATAAACGTGACGTTTTAAAAAAGGCTGCACCGCCAAGGCGCCAAGGAAACTAAAAAAATGAGGCACAGAGACACAGAGTGATGCAAAGGAAAAACGAAATCAGAAGTTCTTTGCGCCTTTGCGGCTAATGCTTTTCTCTGCGGTTCCCCTGCGTCTCTGCGCCTCTGCGGTTATCGCTTTTGTACTTGCCTTTCCTGGCGCCCTTGGCGCCTTGGCGGTTCACCGTTTTTTCCTACTCATCTCCAGTACCGACAGCATCCTGGCTCTTCGCGAAAACGTAGCCCGCGCCGCGCACCGTGATGATACGCTGCGGATGCCGCTGATCGTCTTCGATCGCGGCACGGATGCGGGCAATGTGCACGTCGATCGAACGGTCGAATGCTTCCGGCGCGTCGCTTTTCACCAGCTCCATCAACTGCTCACGCGTCAGCACGCGCCCGGCGCGCTCAGCCATCGCCACCAGCAGCTCGAACTGATGCACCGTCATCGGCCGTTCGACGCCATCCACCCGCGCCACGCGCGCATCGCGGTCGATTTCGAGCCGGCCGAAGCGCAAGCGGCTCTGTATCGCGCCCGCCGACGTCGTGGTATGTCGGCGCAGCACGGCGCGAATACGCGCCAGCAGTTCGCGCGGCTCGAACGGCTTCGGGATGTAGTCATCGGCTCCCAGCTCGAGTCCGACGACGCGGTCGGTCGGATCGCCGCGCGCAGTCAGCATCACGATCGGCACATCGGATGCGGTGCGCACCTGCCGGCATACGTCGAGGCCGCTGGCATCGGGCAGCATCAGGTCGAGAATCAGCAGATCGAAGGGCTCGCGCGCCAGTGCCGCGAGCCCTTCGCCGGCCGTTTCGGCCAGTTCCAGATGAAAGCCCTGCTGCTGCAGGTAGTCACGGACCATCGCCGCCAGGCGATGGTCATCTTCCACCATCAGCAGCCGCTCGCTCATCCGGCCTGCTTGCCGCTGTCGGTCGCGGGTTTGTGGTGATGCTTACCCCGCTTGTGCCAACGCTTGGCCAGATCCGCGCGCTGCTCCGGCGTCAGCACCTGAGCGGCATCGATCAGCGCCTGATTCCTGCGCTGCGATATCTTGTCGGCAAGCTGCTGTTGCTGCGTCTGCAATTGCTGGAACGCGGCCTGGTCGATCGTCGGCTGCGCCAGCAGTGCCATTGCCTTGCGGCGCAGATCACGCCGCTGCTTGTGCAACGGCTGCAGATCGGTGAACGCGCTCTTGGTGATCGCGTTGATCTTCTGCTTCTGCTCGCCGGTCGCCTTGACACGGTCGAGCATGTGATCGATGCGCTTTTCCATCCGCTGCTCCGCCTTCTGCGGACTCATCTTGCCATGGTGCTTGTGCCATGCGTGATGATGGGAATGGCAGGATCCTTCGTGCGCATATGCCGGAATCTGTGCACCGAAGGCGCCGACGACTGCGGCCGTGAGGGCGGCGGCGACCCAGCGCCGGCGGTTACGGGCGGTGACTCGCGGGGATTGATTCGATTGCTGTGCGTTCATCATAAGCTCCTTTTCGAAAAATCGGATGATGTTCAGCGCGCGCTTTTCGTCGCGCACGACTGCAATTTAGAAGGAGCGCATTGCTTCAACATGTGCGGATTGTAAATTTTTGTAAGTCCGCCATCTTACATGCTACTGAAACGGCCATTCGCGCCAGCCGCCCAGCAGCGGAAAAAACAGCGCCAGCCTGATCGGCCGCGGTTCCAGCGCATGCATCAGGCGCGCGTAGCGCTCGAGCTGCCCGCGATAGCGCTCCTGCTCGCGATCGAGAAATGCCTCGAGATCGCCGCCTTCGTGCGCACCGGTCTTGTAATCGGCAATCCAGCGTACACCGTCCTCATCGACGAACGTACGGTCGATCGCGACATTGCACAGCGCGCCGTCGAGCACGCCGGTCAGGCGCAGCTCGGATTGCGCATGCGGATGTTCCGACAATAGCCATCGGCCGCGCGCGTGGCGCAGGCCGGCGCCGAGCGCCGTGGCGACGCGCAGCACCGCCGCATCACGTTCCGATCGCGGCACGCCCAGCCGTGCCAGATCGCGCGCAAACACCGCATGCATGGCGGCGATACGTTCGTCATCCCAGCGTGCCGCACCCTCCTCGGCAATGATCTGCAGAAAGCGGTGCACCACCGTGCCGACGTGCCTCGCGGTTTCGGACGCCCACGAGAATTCGATTCCACCCTGCACAATCTCCTCTTCGGGCGGTGATTCCGCCGGTATTTCCCACGCCACATCCTGTGGTGCCGGCGCACACCAGCCGGCTGGCAGCCGTCTGATCACGGTCGCGGGCGGCGCCATGCCATTCTCGTCCCGCGACGCGGCGGCAGGAGCCGAGGCCGCAATTTCTTCGAACGCGGCACGGACCGCCGGCCACAGCCGCGCCAGCAGCGACCCCGGCTGCGGCGCGAGTGTCTTCGCCGCGGCGTTCACGTGTCCGAGCAGATGCAGGCGCGCCCGCGCCCGCGTCGCGGCGACATACAACAGCCGCGCGTCCTCATGCGCGCCTTTTGTCTTGTCGAACTCGGCCAGGTAACGGTAAACCGGATCGACGCTGTCGGCGGCCGCGCGAATCGGCGCCAGCAGCAGGTCGTGCCCGCCATCGTCGCGCGCCCGTTCCTGCCACAGCAGC
>JBDZVW010000409.1:0-2720 GCA_040255885.1 Betaproteobacteria bacterium | reverse complement strand
CAGCCGGTGGCGCCGATCGGATGGCCGAGACCGATCGCGCCGCCGTTGGGATTGGTCTTGTCCATGTCGAATTTCAGGTCACAGGCGACTGCCAGCGCCTGTGCTGCGAACGCCTCGTTGGCCTCGATGACGTCCATGTCTTCGATCTTGAGCCCGGCCCGCTGCAGCGCCTTTTTCGATGCCGGCACCGGACCGATGCCCATGTATTTCGGATCGACGCCGGCGTGCGCGTATGACAGCAGGCGCGCGATCGGCTTCAGCCCGCGTTTTTCGGCGGCGCCTTTTTCCATCAGCACCACCGCGGCTGCGGCGTCATTGATGCCGGACGCGTTGCCGGCCGTGATGCTGCCGTCCTTTTTGAACACGGTGCGCAGTTTCGCCATCGATTCGACGCTGGCATCGGCGCGCGGATGCTCGTCGGTATCGAACACGGTCGAGCCCTTGCGCGTCTTCAGCTCGATCGGCAGGATCTGATCCTTGAAATAGCCCTTGTTGATCGCGTTGATCGCGCGGCGGTGGCTCTCGACCGCCAGCTCGTCCTGCTGTTCGCGCGTGACGTGCCACTTGTCGGCGACGTTTTCGGCGGTGATGCCCATGTGGACGGTGTCGAACGGATCGGTCAGCGCGCCGACCATCATGTCGACCGTGCTGCCGTTGTTCATGCGCTGTCCCCAGCGCAGGCTAGGCATCAGGTAGCCGCCCCGGCTCATCGATTCGGCGCCGCCGCCCAGCGTGATGTCGGCTTCGCCGAGCAGTATGGTCTGCGCCGCCGATACGATCGCCTGCAGGCCGCTGCCGCACAGGCGGTTGAGCGTGAGTGCCGGCGTTTCCTGCGGCAGTCCGCCGGCGATGCAGGCGACGCGCGACAGGTACATGTCCTTCGGCTCGGTATGGATCACGTTGCCGAACACCAGGTGACCGACTTCCTGCGGCTCGACCCTGGCGCGTTTCACGGCTTCGCGCACCACCTGCGCGGCAAGCTCGGTAGGCGCGACGTCCTTGAGTGCCCCGCCGTAGTCGCCGATCGCGGTGCGCACGCCGCTCAATACCACGACTTCCCGTCCGTTGTTCATGGGTTTCTCCTCGATGTGCTGATTTCAGAAGGACGGGGTGGATACCCGCCGCGGACACTGCCGTCAGTGTACTCCCGTCCGTCGGGGGCGTCGAGATTGTTGTGCATTACAGCATCAACGAGTATGACGAGAAACAGGCATTCTTTTGATAAGTCAGAATTAATGACGCTGCATCGCGTCAAGGCGACTTTCACGCGGCCGCGGCAGGCTGCCTGATGAATCCGATGGCGGCCGACGCTCTTATTTGGCGCGCCCGTCCCGGCGCTGGTAGAGCCAGAAATGCTCGCTGTCGTCGCCGGGACGCGAGCCGTCCCACAACTCTTTCCACTGCTCTCCAGGCAGCGGCGGGTAGTCGGGATCGCCCTGGATCAGCAGCAGATCGCAGTCGTGGCGATGGCCCGGTGACTCCGCGCGCTCGGTCGTGATTCCGGCGTAGTAATCGAGCAGCGCGCGCTGCGGTTCACCCAGCGAGCGGCTGGCGATGCAGCGGTAATGCGCCGGCAGCTTGTGCTCAAGGCTGGTGATCATCGTGCGGTAGCTCTTGCCGGTGTTGACCCAGCCCAGAAACAGGCCGTTCAGCACACCCCACAGGATCGTGATGCCGGCCGCCCACACGATCAGCGGCCGCATCCGGCTCTTGCGCGTACTGCGCAGCACGACGATCCACACCACGGTGAACAACAGTCCTATCGCGAACGGCAGCAGCCGGAAACCGTTGACATAACCCGGCTGCATCTCGTTGAGGTGGGTCTGCAACTGCGCCGGCATACCGAATTCGAGTGCCACCCAGTAGAACCACGCGACAATCACGAAGAACGAAAACGTCATCGCGCCGAACCAGTAAAACGCGTTGGCGGCGCCACGCCGCAGCGTGTCGGTGGCCGGCACGGCGAGCAGCGCCAGCGGCACCAGCAGCGGCAGCCCGTAGAGCTCGCGCGCGCCGGCGACGGCGCTCAATACGATGAGCGTGACGAGGAAACCGAGCAGCGCGAGCTGGATGCCGGGCATGAAGCCGGTGCTGCGGGTGCGCCACAGCGTCCACGCCGCGAACGGCCACAGCGGCCATGCGTACCACGGCAGGATGCGCAGATAGAAAAGATGCTCGAACGTCGGGCCGAACGGATTGATGCCGATGAAGCGGTCGAGATTGTCGATCCACAGCCACTGGTTGAAAAGCTCGGGTGAGCGCTGATACAGCGCGGCCGGCCATATCACGAGCCACGGCAGGCTGACGATCAATGCGATGCCGAGCGCCGCAGCGTAGCGGCGATTGCGCCAGTTGCGAAATGCGATCGGCAGCAGCACGATGATGACGCCGATGACGCACGGCGCGAGCAGGTCGCCCGATATGAAGCTGAGACCGCCGCCGATACCGAGCCAGAATCCGCCCGCCGCCCAGCGCCGCGGCGCCAGCGCCAGCGCATAATAGGTGATCGCGAAGCCAGCCAGCAGCGCGATGTCGGTGACCATCTGGTGGCTGCGGATCAGCAGGCCGAACGCGCCGACCAGCAGCAGTACGGCAGCTGCGCCATAGCCCTTTCCGAACAGCTCGCGCCCGGCGAAGCTGGTGAACAGAAAAACGATGGCCATGAAGAAGCCGCTGGCGAGCCGTGCCGCGTCATGCAGCGCCAGCGGCGGAGAAAAGGC
>JBDZVW010000074.1:0-10318 GCA_040255885.1 Betaproteobacteria bacterium | reverse complement strand
ATCGCCATCACGCGGCCGCGCAGGTGATCCGGCACCATCGCCTGGATCAGCGTATTGCTCGACGCCATCTGCACCATCATGCAGAAGCCGGCCGGAACCAGCAGTGCAGCCGACAGCCAGAACCAGTGCGATACCGCAAACAGAATGATGCTGGCGCCGAAGCCGCCCGACGACAGCGCCACCCAGCGGCCGAGTCCGCGCAGTCCGTTGCGCATCGCCAGCGCCAGCGCGCCCAACAGCGCCCCCACCCCGGAACAGCCCATCAGGTAGCCCAGTCCGCTGGCGCCGCTGTGCAGGATGCGATCAGCGAAAATCGGCATCAGCACCGCATACGGCATGCCCATCAGGCTCACCAGGCCGAGCAGCAGCAACAGCCGCCGTACCGGCATCGTGTGACGCACGAAGCGGAAGCCTTCGAGAATGGCGGCCCCCGCCGACGTCGGCAGCGTCACCCGCGTCCGGGCGATCGTGCTCATCGACAGCAGTCCGGCAATGACGGCGACGTAGCTGACGCTGTTCGCGAAAAAGCACCAGCCCTCGCCGATTGCCGCCACCAGGATGCCGGCGATCGCCGGCCCGATGATGCGTGCGCCGTTGAACATCGACGAATTGAGCGCGATCGCGTTCATCAGATCTTCCTTGCCCACCATATCGACGATAAACGACTGGCGCGCCGGAATGTCGAACGCGTTCACCACCCCGAGCAACCCAGCCAGCAGGAAGATGTGCCAGATCTGCACCCGCCCGCTCAGTGTCAGTGCCGCGAGTATCAGCGCCAGCAGCATCGCGGCGCTCTGGGTCACGATGATGATGCGATGCCGGTTGTAGTGATCGGCCACCACGCCGCCGACCGGGGCCAGCACGAACACCGGAATCTGCGACAGAAAGCCGACCAGCCCCAGCAGCGCGGCGGAACCGGTCAATCGGTAGACCAGCCATGCCTGGGCCACCGACTGCATCCAGGTGCCGGTGAGCGAGACCAGCTGGCCGCTGAAAAAGAGCCGGAAATTGCGATGCCGCAGTGCCCGCAGCACGGCCGGCAATCGCCAGCGGGTCAAGACGGCGTGCCTTGCATCCGGATGCGGGGCGGCCCCATGCCGGCAAACTCAGCGCGACTTCAGACGCTCGCGCAATTTCGCAATGAACGTGCGAATACGGCGTGCGTTGGTGCCAAGATCGCTGCGTCCCACCCGCGATTCGGAGCGCATGTCGAAACGGCTGCCGCCGCTCACTGCAACGATGCGGATCACGACGTCGTCCTTGAAGCCGAACCAGCGGGTCTTTGCCGTCGCCTCGATCCTGCCCTGGCCGGCGTTCGCGTACACCAGCGTCCAGCCCGCTTCACGCACCAGCGCCAGCGCCGCATCGAACATCGTCTTCGGCGACACCGGCAGAATCACCGGCACGATGTCGGAATACGCGGCGCGCTGTTGCGCGGCCACCGCCGGCCCGCCGTAAACGGCCGAGTCGGGCGCATCGTGGCGCAATGGCAGAATCGCGACGAACTGCGGCGGGTGAACGGTGTCAGTGCTGATATCATGGATCGGCGGCACGTGCCGAGCCGTATAGACGTAGCTTGACATCAGACCGATGAAGGCCGCCGCAATCAGAAATCCGGGAACGCCCCACCACAGCTCGCGCAGGGCGCCGCTGCGCCACGCGACGATGCAGGCGGCGATCGAAATCAGCAGTGCCGCGGTCACGGCCCAGAAAACCCATTTCAGGATCGTGAACCCCAGCAGGAAATTCCACCATTCCTGGCGGTTTCCAAAGCCGGCCACCACGGCCGCCGCCACAGCCAGCAGCGCCAGCCAGAATCCCAGCGGGGCGAGGAATGCGGCGCGTCCGAAGAAGAGGGTGGTCGAGTTCATGCTGCCGGACGTATCAGGCATTCGGTACGTTCATCCATTCGCTGCTGGCTGTTTCGAATATAAATCACTATTGCCGGGCCAGTCCTGTTTTCTATTCCGACGGTATTTCACGCGTTTGGCAATAGGAGTATATTTTAGGCACATAATAGGAGTTGTGCGCCGCATGCGCGGGATTCCGTCGCCCTGTCCGGGCGGAGCCATGCCTTCCTGCGGTGCGGCACCTGGTTTTCGAGAAGGGCATCACCCCATGTGCGCAACATGGTTTTGTCGCTGTGGCAGGAAAAATTCCTGTATTCGTGAAGCCTGTCGCAGGCGGCATCGGCACATGATGTTCCAGCCCGCCGTCCGGCCATCGAACGTTTCGCTTTCGATTCATACGCCGCCCCGCAATGGCGTGTGCGCCACCGATACCCTCGACTCATAAACAGTCGTTTCCGTCCAACTGGCAGGGGAGTTGCCAAATGAATGCAATAGTATCGCCACAGAACCTCAGAATGTCCTTCGATTTCGAAGCCGAGCCATCGCACTATCAGCAGATCGACGTCGAGTACGACCCCGAATACCGGGTGGCATGGACCTACATGAATCCGACCGGTGCGCCGTGCTTCAATCTGGGCCTGCTGAAAGAACTGCGTGCCGCGGACGCACTGCTCAAGAAGAACGGCGGCAGAATGATGCATGACGGCCGGCTGAATCCGGTTGACTATTATGTCGTCGCCTCACGCGTCGACAAGATTTTCAATCTGGGCGGCGACCTCGCGCTGTTCACGCGGCTGATCCAGTCCGGCAACCGCGAGGGACTGCGGCGCTACGCCCGGCTGTGCGTCGACAACATGTACGCGCGCATCTGCAATTACGATCTGCCGCTCGTCACCGTATCGCTGGTGCAGGGCGAAGCGCTGGGTGGCGGCTTCGAGACGGCGCTGTCGAGCAATGTGATCATCGCCGAGGAATCGGCGCGCATGGGCCTGCCCGAAATCCTCTTCAATCTGTTCCCCGGCATGGGCGCCTACAGTCTGCTGGCGCGGCGCCTCGGCATGCGCCGGGCGGAAGAGATGATCATGAGCGGCCGCATCTATACCGCGCGCGAACTGTACGACATGGACGTCATCGACGTTGTCGCGCCGGATGGCGGCGGCGAGCATGCGGTCTACGAATATTTCCGCCGCACCAGCAAAACGCTGCGCGGCGCACGTGCCGTTTACGAATGCCGGCGCCACTTCAATCCGGTGTCCTACGAGGAAATGCTCAACATCACCGAGGTCTGGGTCGACACGGCATTGCGCATCGAAGACAAGGACATCAAGCTGATGAACCGGCTGGTGCGTTCGCAGCAGCGGTTCGCCGGCGACGCCGACAATAGCGGCAAAGCCAGGATTCCGCTGACGATTGCCACCGTGTAGCGGCACCGCGACGGCAATCGCCACTTATATCGCGGCCACGCGGTGACGTCGCCGGTAATCGAGCAGTTCGTCGCGCGCTGCGGCATACAGCGAACCGATCTGCTGCAGCAGGGCCTGCGCGTTGCGCTCGATATCGGCATGCGTCATCGGGCCGACCGCATGGCAGGCCTCGGCCAGGCGTTCCGCGCCGATGCTGCTCGCCGAGCCCTTGATCGCATGAATTTCGTCCTTGAATTCCTCGTAGCGGCGCTGCGCCAGCGACTCCGCCATGCGGTCGATCAGCACTTCGCTGTCATGCACGAACCCGTCAATCAGCCCCGTAATGAACTGCTCGTCGGGAGTGATCGCCGCCAGATCCGCCAGCGTGGCGTGATTGAGCACGCGCGCGTCGCTCGCGGCGAGCCGGTGCAGCGTGCCGTGCTCCGGCTCGGCTTCGGCCCCGTCAGGCCGCCCGGCAAGATCCGCTATCGTATCGAGCAGACGCCGCGCCTCCACCGGTTTTGACAGGAAGGCATTGATCCCGGCATTGTCGCTTTCTTTCACCGCTTCCGGCGTGGCATCGGCGGAAAGCATGATGATCGGCGCCCGCACCTGTCCGCTGCGCATCAGGCGATAGGTTCTGGCAACCTCTATGCCGCTGACGAACGGCATGTTGCGATCGACGATGATCAGATCGAAATCCCGCTCTTCCAGCATGTCAAGCGCTTCGTCCCCGTTTTCGACAAGCGTCACCACGTGTCCCGCCCGCTCCAGGATTTTCTGGATGACCTTGCGATTGGTCGCGTTGTCTTCGGCAACGAGGATGGTGTAGCCGCGCTGACCCTGCATGCGCTGCGTGTAATAGTGTTCCAGCGAAACCACGCCGTCCACGGCCTCGGGCACCATCGCCATCGCGGCATGCAGCGCATTGAACAGCAGCCGCTTCTCGACCGGCATGTCGAGCACCGCGGCATAGCCGGCCGCCAGGTAGCGCTCCCGCTCCTCGGGCTGCAGCGCGCCGGCGCCGGGCAGGCACAGCAGCAGCGGCAATTTCGCGCCGGCATTGCGCAACACGTCGATCGCGTGCTGCGGGTCACCGGCCGCCGCGCCGCAAACGGTGATCAATTGATAATGGCGCTCCAGGCTCGCCGCCTCCTCCATCCGCGCCAGCGCATTTTCGGGCGTCGCCGCGTGATTCGCACGCACGCCCCAATTGGTCAGCATGGCGTCGAGCGTGCGGCGTTGCGCTTCGTCGAATCCCAGCAGCAGCGCGCGCAAGCCGCCGAGCTGCGCATCGCGCTCGGCGTTCACCGCGGCCGGCTGTTTGACGAACGGCAGCTCGAACCAGAATACGCTGCCTTCACCCGGAACGCTCTCCAGTCCGATGCGGCCGCCCATCAACTCCACCAGCTGTTTCGAGATGGCCGTTCCCAGACCGGTGCCGCCATAGCGGCGCGTGGTCGATTCATCGGCCTGCGCGAAACTTTCGAAAATCTTCAACTGCGATTCGGGCGCAATGCCGATGCCGGTATCACGTACCGCGAAATGCAGCCACACGCTCTGGTCGGTCTCCATTTGCGCCGATACGCGCAGCAGCACTTCTCCGTGTTCGGTGAACTTGATTGCATTGCCGATCAGATTGAACAGCACCTGCCGCAAGTGGCGCGGGTCGCCGCGCAGCGCGGGCGGCACTTCGGGCATGAGCTGGGTATGCAGATGCAGGCCGCGGTCCGCCGCCTGGCGCGCAAAAATGCGGACGGCATCGCGGACCAGTGCATGCAGATCGAAATCGAGATGCTCGACGGTCAGCTTGCCGGCCTCGATCTTCGAAAAGTCCAGCACATCCTCGACCAACTGCAGCATCGCGTGTGACGCCTGGCCCATTGCGTCCGCCATTTCGCGCTGTTCGCCGTTGAGCGGCGTATCGCGCAGCAGGTCGTTCATGCCGATGATGGCGTTGAGCGGCGTGCGCATTTCGTGGCTGACGGTGGAAATGAAGCGGCGTTTCGCCTGGTTCGCCGCTTCGGCCCGGCTCAGCGCAATCGTGAGCCGTCCCACCAGCGCACTGACATACAGCGAGATGACGAACTGCCCGATCCACAGGCCCACCCCCAGCGTCAGGTGAGCCTGCCAGTACGGCGAATGCAGCAGCACCGCCGCAAAGCCGGCGAGGCTCAGTACCAGCGCGTAAAACAGGTACGGCTTGCCGTAGCGGATACCATTGCCGAAAATGATCCACAGATAGACGGCATAGAACGGCGCCGCGTAATCGTTCGCCGTCATCATGAAATAGGTCACCGCACCGATGTCGATCGCGGTGCCCAGCAGCCGCCGCGGCACACAGATATCGGGCCGCCGGTAGATATGAGCGAGGATGCCTATCGAGGCGAAAATGAAGGTGCCCATGGCCGCCGGGAAGGTGGCATCGCCGGCGCCGCGCAGCAGGCCGAGGGCGTACGGCACCAGATAAATGCCGAGCAGCACACCGATCACCAGGCGGATGATCGCCTGCTCGTGCTCGCGATCGGGACGCTGCGCGAAACGCCGGTAGATCCGGGTAGGCAACGTCGGCATGTCGGGTGTACGGGAGATCATTCGAACCTGACTGTCAATCCGATAGACAAACCGCGCTCAGCAGAAGTTCTGATGCTCGGAGCCGTCCGCGAAGCGCTCGCGTATCGCGTGCACTTCATCGCTCTGCCGCAGAAAGACGTCCACCAGCGACGGATCGAAATGCCGCCCCTTCTCGCGCTGCAGGTGCTCGACTGCGACATCCCAGTCCCACGCAGCCTTGTACGGCCGTACCGAGGTCAGCGCGTCGAACACGTCGGCGACGGCGACGATGCGGGCCTCGATCGGGATGCGTTCGCGCCGCACCCCGCCCGGGTAACCGCTGCCGTCGAAGCGTTCATGATGGTTGAGCGCGATCACCGCCGCCGTCTGCAGGAAACGCGACGGGCTGTCCTTCAGAATGTCATACCCAATACGGGTATGGGTTTTCATCACTTCCATATCCTCGGCGCTCAGCCGGTCGGGGCTTTGCAGGATACGGTCCGGAATGCCGATTTTGCCGATGTCGTGCATCGGTGCGGCAAGCTCGATCGCCTGCTGCTCGTCCTGCGTCATGCCGATGCCGCGCGCGATCAATGCAGCATAACGCGCCATGCGCTGCAGATGCAGCCCGGTCACCCGGTCGCGCCGCTCCGCGGCGCGCGCCAGCCGGAACAGCGTGTCCACTTCGCGCAGCCGCAGATCGCGCGTCGCCTGATCGACCCGTTCTTCGAGAATGCGCGTGTGATTCTGGTTCAGCACGCGCTGGCGCCGCAGATTCAGCAGGTTGCGGCAACGTGCCTGGCATTCGATGCGATCGATCGGGCGCACCAGAAAATCGCTGGCGCCGGCTGCCAGCGCCTTGTAGCGCACGTCGCGATCATGAACGATGGTGACGCAGATGATCGGCACGTCCTCATAACTGTAGATGCGGCGCAGCTCGACGATGGTCTGGATGCCGTCCATTGTCGGCATCTTGTAGTCGGTGATGACCATGTCGACCGGATGGTGACTCGCATACTCGATGGCCGCGATCGGATCGGAAAAGGTCACGACATCGACGTTGCCGTCGATGCTGCGCATGAGCTCCGCCAGAATCATGCGTCCGGTCGACTGGTCATCGATCACCAGCACGGTGCTGCGTTCGTCGTGCGCATCGTCGCGAATACTGCGCACCACTGCCAATCTCTTCGGTTGGCTTTGCATCATGATCGAACCCTCCATCGCCCCGGCCCGCCTTCAATTTCATCGGACGGACAAATACAAACCTGTAGCCGCTTGCACATTTATAAACGATATAAAAGATTGCACTTCAGGTGTAAGCAACATCCATGCCGAAGACATTTCCGACACTGCCGCCAGCCACAGATGCCATCGGAATCCTGCAAACCGCTGCGGGAAAGGTCAATAATATATGCAGAATCAATACCATATAAGAAACGTCGAGCGCCCGACCCCGCCCGCGACACGACATTATATGAAGTCTTACTTTAAGTTACGCATATAACTAGTTTACTATTTTGATTTCGCGCTTGAGAAGCAAATTAAAGTCTGCAGCGGATACCGGCTTGCCGAAGTGAAATCCCTGTGCTTCGTCGCATCCGGATGTACGAAGGATCGCCGTCTGTTCGTCATTTTCCACACCTTTGGCTGTCGCAATCAACCCCAGCGCATGCGCGAGGCCGATCATTCCACGGACCAGCGCAACATCACCGTCGCCGGTGGTGATGCCACGCACCAGCACCTGCGCAATCTTGAGCCGATGCAGCGGCAGGCTCTTGAGCCGCATGAGACTGGAATTGCCGGCACCGAAATCGTCGAGCGATAGCCGCAGGCCGGCCGAACGCAGCTTTTTCAGCGTATCGACCGCCGGTTCGGCGCCCTGCAGGATTGCCGCCTCGGCCATGTCCAGGCCGAGATAACGGGCATCAAGCCCGGTCTGGCGCAGCGTGCGCGCGACGAGTGCCGGCAGGCTGCGCCGGCTCAATTGGCGCGCCGACAAGTTGACGGAAACGCCGACTGCTCGGCAGCCGGCATCCTGCCACGCCTTGGCCTGCCGGCACGCCGCCCGCAGCGTCCATTCACCAAACGGGCCGATCAATCCCATGGCCTGCGCCAGTTCCACCAGGCGGGCCGCCGAAATCAGTCCCAGATCCGGATGGCGCCAGCGCACCAGCGCCTCGGCCCCGACAATCTGGCCCGACGTCAGATCGATTTCCGGCTGATAGAACAGCGCCAGCTCGTCGTGCTTCAGCGCGTGGCGCAGCGCGTCTTCCAGTGACAGCCGGCGGCTGACCCGCGCATTGACGCCCTGCCCGTAAAACTGGAAGCGGTTGCGCCCCGACGTCTTGGCGCGGTACATCGCGGCGTCGGCATTGCGCAACAGCGCCTCTGTATCGCGCCCGTCGCGCGGATAAAAACTGGCGCCAATGCTGCAGGTCACCGCGATGTCGTTGCCCTCGATCGCGATCGGCTGCGACACCGACGCCAGGATGCGCAGCATCGCCTGCGACACGCTGTCCTCGTCCGGCTGGTCCGACATCACGATCACGAATTCGTCGCCGCTGTATCGCGACACGGTATCGCCTTCACGCACGCATGCATGCAGGCGCTGCGCCGTCGTCTTCAGCAGCAGATCGCCGGCACCATGGCCGAAGCGGTCATTGATCAGCTTGAACTCGTCCAGGTCCACAAATATCACGGCGACCACGCGCCGGTGGCGGCGCGCGTGAGCGACCGCCTGCGCCAGCCGGTCATGCAGCAGATTGCGATTGGACAGTCCGGTCAGCCCATCATAATAGGCGAGATAATTGAGGCGCACCTCCTTGTCGATGTAAGCCAGCGCAAACGATACGTCGCCGGCGAGACGATCGAGCAGCTTCAGTTCCTCCTCGGCAAAAAAATCCGGCTCGCCGGCATAGATCAGGAACACGGCAACCACCGCGTTTTCCACCACCAGCGGCAATGCAACCAGCGAACGGAAGCCGCGCTCCAGCGCTTCCTTCTTGTAAAGCACCGCGTCGTCCTTTGCGATGTCGTTGGCGACGATGATGCGGCGGCCGCGCAACGCCTGGCCCGCGATGCCATGGTCGTCGCTTACGGTATCGACAGACGATCCCACGTCATCGAGGTAGCCGCCGTCCGCACCGACCCACGCCACCGGCCTGACCTTCGTCGCCCCCGGCACCGCGACACCGATCCAGGCCATGCGAAACAACCCGTGATTGACCGCAATCGCACACACCTCGCGAAACAGCCGGTCGCGATCGCCGACGCGAATGATCGCCGAATTGACTCCATTGAGCACCGCATAAATGCGGTTCAGCCGCGAGATCCGCTCCTGTTCGCGCTGATGGGCGGCCGCCCCGGCCGCCTCATCGAGCGCACGGCGCACGACGCCGGAAAGCCGGGCGAGACTGGTTTTGAGCACGTAATCGGCGGCACCGCCCTTCAACGCAGCGGCCACACGTTCCTCGCCGACGGCATCGGCAACGAAAATGAACGGCGTGCCCGGACAATGCGTGCGTGCCAGCGCAAGCGCCGCCATGCCATCGAATCCGGGAATATGGAATGCCGCGAGAATGACCTCGGGATCGAATTGCTCAAGCGCCCGGACGAATTGATCTTCGCTCGTCGCCAGCCACGCATCGCATTCACCGCCATCACGCTTGAGCTCGGCAAGTGCGCGTTCGGCGTGTCCGGCGTCGGTGTCAAGGATCAGCACCTTCAGGCTGCCATCCATGATTTCCCTCTGGGCGAAATCGGTTCCACGGCTTCAACCACGCAAGCGCACCCGCCCCGAGTGGGCACGGCCGGCTCACTGCCGCTTCATTCGGCTCGATGATTTACGACGTTGGGCATTATTACACTATGGCCGCCGCATTTGACAACACCTTCCGCCGGCCAGCGTCACGCAGCGGCGCACGTTGCAGCAATGCGCACTGTTGCCGATGCCGCCGCCGACGACGAACGACACCGATGCGGACGATCAACGGCTTGACAGCGTTACGCGAACAGCGCAACGGTTGTCTCAGGCGCCGGAGGGCCCGCCGTTGTTATCCGGCGCTTCGGGATTAGGCTGCTCAGCCGGCGCTTCCGAATCCGCGCTGCTGCCCTTTGCCGCATTCTTTCCGGCCAGCTTGCGCTGACGCTTTTCTTCCTGCTTCTGTTTCTTGCGCAGATCTCTCTGGCGCTTCTCGAATCCGTAGTTTGGTTTTGCCAATGCTGACCTCCCGATGACGGCTATGTGCCGACTGAATTGACAGACGATGAAGACCGGACGACACCGAACAATGCAAATTTCGCGTCACGCGTCACCCGGAGTCTTTGTTGTATCACAAATTCCGGCAGCTGACGTGCCCGATCGTCAGAGAACAACAGCGGGTTTGGTGCGCGGCCCGAGCGATCGGATAACGCTTGTTCCACAAGCGTCAGCCTGCTGTATTCACTACAAAATTAAGCTCGCCACTGGGGATTTCGTGGCGTCCCCAAGGGGATTCGAACCCCTGTTACCGC
>JBDZVW010000408.1:0-2723 GCA_040255885.1 Betaproteobacteria bacterium | reverse complement strand
ATATCGCTTTTGCCAATGAGCTGTCCCTTATCTGCGGCAAACTTGATATCAATGTGTGGGAGCTTGTGCGTCTTGCCAATCATCATCCGCGCGTGAACGTTCTCCAGCCTGGTCCTGGCGTGGGCGGACATTGTATTGCGGTCGATCCATGGTTCATCGTTGACTCGGCACCTGAACAGGCCCGCCTGATCCGCACCGCGCGCGAAGTGAACGATCATAAGCCGCACCATGTCATCGACCAGATCGTTCGCGCTGCCCGTGGTTTCGACAAGCCGGTCATTGCGTGCTTGGGGCTGGCATTCAAGGCCGATATCGATGACTTGCGTGAAAGCCCGGCAGTCGAAATCGTGAAGGAGCTTGCCACGCGGGACATAGGCGATCTGCGCGTGGTGGAGCCGAATATCGATGCGCTGCCGAAAGAACTGAGCGACCAGCCGCGGATTTCGCTGGTTTCGGCCGAAGACGCACTGCCGGCTGCAAACGTCGTTGCGCTGCTTGTCAATCACAAGGCGTTTTACGGAATCACGCTTGGCGATCTGCACGGCAAGGCAGTAATCGACACCCGGGGTGTATGGCAATGAAGCAGGTACTTATCCAAGGCGGTGCGGTACGTGTGGCCGACGTACCCGCCCCCAACGTCGGACCCAAAAACATCCTGGTTCGCGTCGCTCATTCGTGCATCAGCGTGGGAACCGAAATGGCCGGTGTGCGGCTTTCCGGCCTGCCGCTTTACCGGCGTGCGCTGAAGCAGCCGGACAACGTAAAACGAGTCATCGAAATGATGCGCGATCAGGGCGTCAAACGCACGCTGGATCGCGTGATGGGCAAGCTTGCGGCAGGCTCTCCGACCGGTTATTCCGCTGCCGGAACGGTGATCGAAATCGGAAATCAGGTGGAAGGTTTCTCTGTCGGCGATCGCGTGGCGTGCGCCGGCGCCGGCATTGCCAATCATGCCGAAGTAATCGACGTTCCGGTGAATCTGGCCGTTAAAATCCCGGATGGATTGAGTACCGCCGCAGCGAGTACAGTCACGCTTGGCGCGATCGCCATGCAGGGTATCCGCCGCGCGCAGCCGACCCTCGGCGAATCAATCGTGGTCGTGGGGCTTGGCATTCTCGGGCAACTTACCGCACAGTTTTTGCGTGGCAACGGTTGCCGGGTGATCGGTGTCGACATCGATCCGCAGCGTATGGAGCTCGCGGTCAATAACGGGATGGATGTCGGGATCGATCCAAACAGCGAGGATTACATTGAGCGCGTTCATCTGCTGACTGATGGATTTGGCGCTGACGCGGTAATCATTACTGCAGCTACGGAGAGCCACGAGGTCGTGCATCAGGCCATGCAGGCTTGCCGGAAAAAGGGCCGCGTCGTGCTGGTCGGCGACGTCGGTCTAAATCTGAATCGAGCCGACTTCTACAAGAAGGAGCTGGATTTCTTCATTTCGACCTCGTACGGTCCCGGCCGTTACGATCCGCTCTATGAAGAAGGGGGCGGCGACTATCCGCTGCCTTACGTCCGCTGGACCGAAAACCGCAACATGGAGGCCTACCTCGCGTTGTTGGCAAAGGGGACGGTCTCGCTCGACAATCTCTACACGCCGCCATTTCCGATTGACAAGGCCGGCGAAGCGTATGCAGCGCTCAAGGGCGAAGGCAGAAAGCCGCTGCTGGTGCTGCTCGAGTACCCGGAATCCGACACTGCCCTGCAGCGAAATATCGTCATCAGAAGCGCAACGCAGAAGACCGGCCGCATCCGTGTGGGGCTCGCGGGCGCCGGCAGTTTTGCGCAGGGAATGCATCTGCCGAACATGGTCAAGCTGAGAAACAGCTACGAATTACGCGCCGTGACGAGCAGAACCGGCTCCAACGCCCAGGCCGTCGCAACCCAGTACGAAGCCGCTTACGCGACAACCGACTATGCCAGGCTGATTGCGGATCCGGAAGTCGATCTCATCATGATAGCCACGCGTCACAATCTGCATGCCGCCATGGTCCTGGAGGCGCTGCGTGCCGGAAAACATGTGTTTGTGGAAAAGCCGTTGGCGCTGAATGACACGGAGCTGAGCGAGGTCGAGGAGTTTTATCGCAATAAGTCCGACGGACCGGTCCTGCTCACGGGATTCAACCGCCGCTTCGCCCCCGCCGTCCAACGTGCGCGCGAAGTGGTCGCGCAAAGTACGACGCCGCTGATCGTCAATTACCGGATGAATGCAGGATTCATACCGCGCGATCATTGGGTGCATAGCGAAGAAGGCGGTGGACGAAACATCGGCGAAGCGTGCCATATCTACGATTTATTCAATTTCCTGAATGGCGGTGCCAAGGTTGCCAACGTAAACGCCGAAGCGATTGCGCCTTCTTCGGCCCAGTGGGGTCGAAACGATAATTTCGTTGTGACCGTAAAATACGCAAACGGCTCAATCTGCACCCTGACTTACACGGCTCTCGGCAGCAAGGCTTACCCGAAAGAACGGATGGACATCTATGCCGATGGCAAAGTGATCAGCATGGACGATTTCAAGTCTCTGACGATTGCCGGCGGCAATCACAAAGGCTGGAGCGACAACGCGTCGCGCAAGGGCCAATTCGAAGAACTGGAGGCGTTGGCGAAGACGCTTGGTGAGGGCGGCCCGTGGCCGATTTCGCTGGAAGAACAGCTGCAGGCGACAAGAACGAGCTTTGCGGTGGAGCGACTGATCGCCCATCCCGGCGTGTCCGACG
>JBDZVW010000407.1:0-2727 GCA_040255885.1 Betaproteobacteria bacterium | reverse complement strand
TGCTGGGCTATCCGTGGACCCACCGCGATGCACGCGTCGACACGCTGCAGCGCGAAATCGAAGCGCGGGTGGCGGACGCCGCGCAGTGCGATCGGAACCGGCGCGAAACGTTCGAAGAAATCTGGCGTCTCGCACATGCGGCCGCCGGACGCACGGCGCCGGATCTCGCCGGCATCGACCTCGGGCAGCCGGTTCCGCACCTGTCCGAACCGTGGTACTGCTGCGCCGAACCGACGCAGCAGCAACTGGCGTCTTTCTGATCGTATCGGAGCGCACCATGTACAAACATTTCCGGCTGGGCATCCTGGGCATCCTGCTGCTGTGCGCCGGCTGTACGACTCTGCCGCAACGCCCGCCGGCGGGCATGCCGGCACAGGCGGCCGCGCCCGACATCGCACCCGGCACGCACTGGCGCTACGTCGTACACGACGGCTACACCGGTCTGCCGCGCGGAGCCCTGGATTTTACGGTGACGAAAATCGACGGCGGCATCATGACTGTAGAGGTGGCGCATCAGGAGCCGCGTTCCGGAACCGAAACACGGCTCTACACGCGCGGGCTGAGTCTGGTGCGCGGCCCGATGGAGAACGATGAAGTCTATACCTTCAATCCGCCACTGTTGCTGCTGCCGTTCCCGCTGCACGCCGGGCAGCACTGGCGGTCCACTTCGGTCGGCACGCGCAGCGACTTCGGCGCCGGCACCTACGGCGCGAATCGCCGGACACAGACCATCGTCTACGGCGACGTTGCCGGCTGGCAGCGCGTGACGGTTCCGGCCGGAACCTTCGACACGCTGCGCGTCGATCGCAAGATTTACCTCGGCGACTGGGATTACATGCGCAGCCAGACCTACATCAACGAAACCGACTGGTACGCCCCATCGATCGGCCGCGTGGTGCGGCATGAAGAATCATCGGGCTACCGCAACTACGCCAGTTCAGGACCGCGCAGCGACGACAACTGGATAAGCAACGACTGGCTGGTGTACGAGCTGCTGCCGGCAAACGGCCGCTAGGCGGTGAAGCCGGCCGAAATTCCGCATCCGGCCGCAGTGGCGGCACGCGTATTGCTGCTGCTGCCGGTCGCATCGTATCGCAACGACGCCTTCCGCGCCGCCGCCGCCCGGCTCAACGTCGAGGTCATCGCCGCCGCCGACTACTGCCACCAGCTCGCGCCATTGTGGGGATTGCATTCGATCATGGCGGTAGCGTTCGACCGGCCGCGCGCCGGGCTCGAACAGATTCTGCGCTCGCTCGATCGCGCGCCTGACGCGGTGGTGGCGGTGGACGACCACGGCGTCGAACTTGCGGCACTGCTCAACGAGTCGTTCGGCCTGCCCGGCAACAGTGCCGTGGCCGTCGCCCGGGTGCGTGACAAACTGCGGTTCCGCGAACTGCTCGCCACGGGCGGTTTCGACTGTCCGCGCTTCGCGCATCTGCCGCAGCACGCGGCCACCGACGCACTGCCGCCGGACCTGCATTTCCCGGTGGTGGTGAAAGCGCGCCGGCTCAACGCCAGCCGGGGCGTGATCCGCGCCGACAACATCGCGCAATACCGTGCCGCGGTGGAACGCGTACGCCGCATCCAGCGGCTCGCCGATCGCGACGCGGCACGGCTCGGGCTGGTGGTCGAGGCATTCATCCCCGGCGCCGAATATGCGCTGGAAGGAGTGCTCGACAACGGCTGCCTGTCGGTGCTGACGCTGTTCGACAAGCCCGATGCACTGGACGGTCCCTACTTCGAAGAGACCATTTACGTGACGCCATCGCGGCTGCCGGACCGCATACAGCAAACCATCGCGCGGACGGTCGATGACGCCTGCCGCGCCACCGGCCTCGTCACCGGGCCGGTGCATGCCGAGATGCGCGTCAATGCGAACGGCGTGTTTCTGCTCGAAATCGCACCGCGCTCGATCGGCGGTCTGTGCGGGCGGGTGATCGAATACGCGCTCGGCATCAACCTCGAAGAACTGGTGCTGCGCCACGCACTGCAACAGCCGCTGCCGCCACGGCCGCCACGCACAGCCGCCGCCGTGATGATGATCCCGATCCCGGCCCGCGGCATCTTCAACGGCGTGCGCGGCGTTGCCGCAGCGCGCGCCGTCCCCGGCATCGACGACGTCAGCATCACCGCCGAACCCGGCCAGATCATCATGCCGCCGCCGGAAGGCGCCGCCTACCTCGGCTTCATCTTCGCCCGTGCGTCAACAGCCGACGCCGCCGTCGCCGCGCTGCGAGAAGCGCACCGCCGTCTCACATTCGACATCCGCCCGGCAGTGGCCATATCCCGCTGAAGGGCGGAGCAGGAGGCCACGCGCGATAAGCGCGTGGATGCGACCCCGAAAGCGGGATGGGTGTGCCGTATTCATCGCGAGCCTTCCGTTCAGAGACGAACGTTTTTCTGTCGCGGTGCATATCGCACCCTCGACGCAGGCACACGTCCGCTGAAGGGCGGAGCCGGAATCCACGCGCGACAAGCGTGTGGATGCGACCCCGAAAGCGGGATGGGTGTGCCGTATTCATCGCGAGCCTTCCGTCCAGAGACGAACGTTTTTCCGTCGCGGCGCATATCACACCCTCGACGCAGGCACACGCCCGCTGAAGGGCGGAGCCGGAATCCATGCACGACGAGCGCGTGGATGCGGCCCGTGGAGACTTTTCTCCCCGCCTTATATGTATAGCCCGGAGACATGGTGGACAGGTGTTCGGAGACATGGTGGACACATTC
>JBDZVW010000073.1:0-10369 GCA_040255885.1 Betaproteobacteria bacterium | reverse complement strand
GCATCCGCGCGAGCCGTTTCCGGTCGCAGTGGCGCTGGGCGCGGATCCCGCGACATTGCTGGGCGCAGTGACGCCGGTGCCCGATGCGTTGTCCGAATATCAGTTCGCCGGACTGCTGCGTGGTGCGAAGACCGAGGTGGTGAAATGCCTGACGCATGATCTGCAGGTGCCGGCGACGGCCGAGATCGTGCTCGAAGGCGTGGTCCATCCCGGCGAAACCGCGGTCGAAGGACCGTTCGGCGATCACACCGGCTATTACAACGAGCAGGAGCGCTTTCCGGTTTTCACGGTCGAGCGCGTTACCACGCGCCGCGACCCGATCTACCACAGCACCTTCACCGGCAAGCCGCCGGACGAGCCGGCGGTGCTTGGCGTTGCGCTGAATGAAGTGTTCGTGCCGCTGTTGCAGAAGCAGTTTCCGGAGATTGTCGATTTCTATCTGCCGCCCGAGGGCTGCTCGTACCGGCTGGCGGTGGTGACGATGAAAAAGCAGTACCCGGGTCACGCGAAGCGCGTGATGTTCGGCGTCTGGTCGTATCTGCGGCAGTTCATGTACACCAAGTTCATCATCGTCACCGACGACGACGTCGACGCGCGCACCTGGAAGGACGTGATCTGGGCGCTGGTGACGCGCGTCGATCCGCAGCGCGACACCGTGATCGTCGACAACACGCCGATCGACTATCTCGATTTCGCCAGCCCGGTATCGGGACTGGGTTCGAAGATGGGCATCGACGCCACCGGCAAATGGCCGGCGGAAACCGCGCGCGAATGGGGCCGGCCGATCGCGATGCGCGACGACGTCAAGCGGCGCGTCGATGCGCTGTGGCAGCAGCTCGGCTTGTGACGCGTGTGCTGCCCGTCGTTTCGC
Source organism: Betaproteobacteria bacterium (assembly GCA_040255885.1). Classification (GTDB taxonomy): domain Bacteria; phylum Pseudomonadota; class Gammaproteobacteria; order Burkholderiales; family JBDZVW01; genus JBDZVW01. The sequence goes on along the minus strand of JBDZVW010000073.1, from coordinate 9,498 downwards.
GCACCCTTCGAAGCCCGTTGTCGAAACCCGGCGACACGTTCGGAACCCGTTTGGCCGTAACGGTCTGCGACTCCTCCCGAGAGCGGATAACCGGGTCGGGTACGCGCGATTGCAGTGTCAGGCCATTCGCCCGGCCGTGGGGTGCCATTTGATGCTGCGCCTCGCGGAACCGCTGGTGATGCTGGCGACTGTGCTGCAGTGGCTGGTGCTGTCGATTTTCACCGGCGCCATAATCGGCGTCGGCTGCAGCGTTTTTCTGCGACTGCTGTTCGCTACTGCCGGGCGTGCGTACGCGGCGCCGTTGTGGGTGCAGATGAGCCTGTTGTTGATCGGCGGGCTCGCCAACGGCCTGCTGCTGCACTACGGCTATCGTTTGAACCGGAGCGGGTTCAGGGATTCACCGATCGCCGCAATCAACCAGCAGCACGGAAAAATGCCGTTCCGCACGATGTGGATCAAACCGCTGGCGGCGCTGATCACGCTGGGCTGCGGCGGTTCGGCGGGCAAGGAAGGGCCATGCTCGCATATCGGCGCCAGCATTGCGGCCGCCGTGGGGCAGATGCTTCACCTCAATCGGGAGCTGCGCAAGCGCCTGCTTGCGTGCGGCGTCAGCGCGGGCTTTGCCAGCGTGTTCGGTACTCCGATCGCAGGAGCGATCTACGGCGTGGAGATGCTGGCGATCGGCCGCATTCGCCACGATTTCCTGTTTCCCGGCATTGTCGCCGGTGTCACCGCGTTCCAGGTGAGCAAGTCTCTCGGCGTGCCATATCCGGTCTATCACGTCGCCTTCGTCGGAGAGTTTACCGAGCTGCTGTTTCTGAAGACTGTGCTGATCGGCATCCTGTGCGGTGCCGCCGCCTGGGTGTTCGTGGAGCTGCTGTGGGTGACGCGGCGTCTGTTTGAGAATCTGCGGCGTCGTTGTTCGCTTTGGCCGCCGCTGCTGCCGCTGTTGGGCGCCGCGCTGCTGTCGGTCCTGATTCTCGTCATTCCGACGGATTATCTTGGTCTGAGCCTGCCGGTGATGGACGACGCGTTGCGCGGGCAGCCGATGCCGTACCTGGGGTTTCTGTGGAAGGCGCTGCTGGTCGCGATCACGCTGGGGTCCGGCTTCTATGGTGGCATCGTGACGCCGCAGTTCGTGATCGGCGCGGTGCTGGGCGGCGCCTTTGCGCACCTGTTCGGGCTTGCGCCGGCGACGGGCGCGGCGGTGGGTCTGGTAGCAGTGGTGGCGTCGGCTTCCAATGCGCCGATCGCGGCGATCCTGATGGGCGTGGAACTGTTCGGCGCCGGCTCGACCTTGTATGTCGCGGGCGCCTGCGTTGCCGCGTACCTCGTTGTCGGTCACCGCAGCGTGTATCCCGCGCAGCAGGTCGCCTTCAGCAAATCGTCCTGGCTCTTCGCTCGTCCGGATCTGCCTGTCGGCCAGGAAAAGGTGCGCCTGTCCTACGGTCTGTTGCGCTGGTGGAGTGATCACAGGCGGAAAACCATCCTTGCCACGGATCGGAGCAGAACGAACTGCACGAGTGACGCCACGCGGCGTGCCGGCGACGGCGGCCGGCATCGCACCCTCTGATCGGAACTGCGGCGTCCAGCCGTTCTCCGGTGATACTCCCCCGATCCGCCTCCACGCCGGAGCAGGGAAACGGTTCATTCCATCAAGCATCCTTTCCGGCGTCAAGCCGCCGGTTCGTGTGACCGATGATTGCGATGCCCGCCTTGACGGGAAACGGGCATCCATTTTACGCTGTACGCCAACAGAGAACAGCGTTCGCCGATGGTTAACAGCACGACATCTCCTCCTTCGCCGGAGCCGCGCAAGCGGCTGCACTCGATCAACCATGCGTTCGACGTGTTCGACTATCTTGCCGGCAGCGCGGAGGGCGTCGGCATCAGCGACATTGCGCGCGCACTGGGGCTGAGCAAGGCGGCGGTGCACGGCATCGTCGCCAACCTCGAGGCGCGTCACTATCTCGAGAAGGTGCCGGACACCGCGCGCGTGCGGCTCGGTCACAAGCTGTGGGAACTCGGCACGCTGGCGGGCGAGCACATCGAGCTGCGCGCGATCGCGCGTCCGCAACTGACGGCATTGACCGCGGCAAGCGGTGAAAGCTCGCACCTCACCGAGTACGACAACGGCGAGGTGCTGTACCTCGACAAGGTGGTGTCATCGAATCCGGTGCAGGCATTCAACAAGGTCGGCGGTCGTTGTCCCGCGTATTGCGTGGCGACCGGCAAGGCGCTGCTGGCGTTCCAGGAGCCGGCGGTGATCGACGCGCTGCTGGCGGCGCCGCTCGCGCGCTACACGCGCCACACGATCACCGATCCCGCGCAACTGCGGCGCCAGCTGGCGCAGATCCGACGGCGCGACTATGCGATCAACCGCGGCGAATATCGCGGCGAAATTGTCGGCGTCGCGGCGCCGGTGCGCGAGCGCTCCGGGCACGTAATCGCGGCCATTAGCATCTCGGGGCCGGCGTACCGTTTCAGCGTGACGCAGGCCGAAGGCTACGCGCCGCAGATGATCGCCGCGGCGACGGAGATTTCGCGGCGGCTTGGCTATCAGCCGCAATCGCCGCGGCGTGCCGCCGGAGCGCAGTGATGCTGGTGCCCGAACTGCTTTCCGGCAACCGCAGCGCGAAGCCCGCGATCATCTTCGAGGACCGGCGCATTTCGTACGCCGAGCTCGATGACGAAGCGAACCGTTTCGCGAATTTTTTCCGTTCGCTCGGCATCGAGCCGGGCGAGCGCATCAGCTTCCTGATGGGCAACGAGCCGGCGGTGGTCGCCGCCTATTTCGGCGCGTTCAAGGTCGGACTGATTGCGAACCCGATCAACAACCGGCTTACCGGCGAGGAGATTGCGTACATTCTCGATCACGCCGGCAGCCGTCTGGTCGTCACCACGCCCGAATATCATGACGCGCTGGCGGCGGCGCTGCGGGGGATGGCGACGCAGCCGCCGGTGCTGTGCCTGGGAACGGTACCGCCGAACAGTCCGCTGAAGTTCGTCGATGCCGCGGACCTCGCGCGCCAGCCGGTGACGCCGCCTGCGGCCGCAGGCATCACGCCGCAACACGAAGTGCTGCTGATCTACACCTCCGGCACCACCGGCCGGCCGAAAGGCGTGCTGCTCACGCATGCGAACGTGCTCGCCGACGGCCGCGCGCTGGCGCAGGGATTCGGACTGACGCCGGCGCACACCACGCTGTGCCTGATGCCGCTGTTCCACTGCAACGCGCTGATCGTCAGCCATGTGTCGAGCTTCATCGCCGGCGCGACCGTGGTGCTGGCGCGCCGCTTCTCGGCGTCGCGGCACTGGGATCTGGTCGAACGTTACAACGTCAACAGCTTCAGCGCGCCGCCGACGGTGCTGGCGATCCTGCTCGAGCGCGAGCACGAAGTGCGCGGCCGCAGATTGCCGCTCGAGTACGTGAAAGTCGGGTCGGCGCCGCTTACCGTCGAGCTCGCCGAACGTTTCGAAGCGCGCTTCGGCAAAAACCTGCTGGTCGAGGGCTGGGGCCTTACCGAGGCGACCGCGACCAATACGCTCAATCCGTTGACGATCGGACAGCCGCGCCGCATCGGCTCGGTCGGCGCCGCACTGCCGGGCCATGACATCCGCGTCGTCGATGACGACAACCACGTGCTGGACGGCGACGCGGTCGGCGAGCTGGTGATCCGCGGACCGACGCTGATGAAGGGCTATTTCCGCGACGCCGACGCGACGACGAAGGCGCTCGCCGGCGGCTGGCTCCATACCGGCGATCTTGGCCGCATCGACGATGCCGGTTACGTTTATCTGGTCGGCCGCAAGAAGGAGATGATCATACGTGGCGGAGAAAACATTTCGCCGCTTGAGGTCGAAGCGGTGATCGCGCGCCATCCGGCGGTGCGCGAGGTCGCGGTTGCCGGACTGCCCGACCGCATCTGGGGCGAAGTGGTCGCCGCCTGCGTGGTGCCGGCCGGCAGCGTCAGCGCCGACGACGTGATCGAATTCTGCCGCTCGCATCTGGCCGCGTTCAAGGTGCCGCAGCGGGTTGCATTCGTCGAGGCGCTGCCGCGCAACGCGATCGGCAAGATCATGCGGCGCATGCTGGCGCAGCATTTCCCGCCGGCGGTTTCATAGGAGAAAAGCGATGTCGAAACTCATGTCATTGTCTGACGCCGCGGCGCTGGTGCAGAACGGCCAGACGCTGAGCATTGGCGGTACGTTCTGCCAGCGGGTGCCGGCGGCATTCGTGCGCGAGCTGGCGCGTCGCAAGCTGCGCGATCTGAAACTGGTCAAGCCGTCGCCCGGCTACGATCTCGATCTGCTGGCCGCGGCCGGCTGCGTCACCACCGTGCGCAGCGGCATCGTCGGGCTCGAGCCGCCGTTCGGCATGGCACCGAATTTCCGCCGTGCGGTCGAGCAGGGGCGGCTCGAAGTGATCGAGAACGCGTGCGCGACGGTGATGGCGAGCCTGCAGGCGGCGGCGTTCGGCGTGCCGTTTCAGCCGGTGGCGGGACTCGACGGCAGCGACATTCCGCAGGTCAGCGGCTTTGCGCGCATCAAGGATCCGTATTCGGATGCGGAAGTGTACGTGGTGCCGGCGGTGCAGCCGGACTGGGCGATCATTCACGTCGCGGAAGCCGACGAGCGCGGCAATGCGCGCATCTACGGCTCGCCGGTGTGGGACCGGCTGATGAGCCGCGCGGCGCGGCGCGTGATCATCACCGCCGAAAAAATACTGCCGACTGCGGAATTCGCGGCGCGGCCGGAACTGACGACGGTCCCGGAGCTGTTCGTCGCGGCGGTCGTGCATGCGGCAAACGGCGCTGCGCCCGGCGCCTGCTATCCGTATTACGACACCGACGAAACGGCGATGCGACATTACCTCGATTCCGCGGGTACGCCCGACGGATTGGCGCGTTACCTTGAAGAAACTGCCGATCACGACTATGCCCCTGTGGAGGAAGCCGCGTGAGCGTGAAATACACTCGTGCCGACATGATGGCGGTCGCAATGGCGCGCCTGATCGCCGACCGCGAGCGTGTGTTCGTCGGTGTCAATTCGCCGCTGCCGATGGTGGCGGTGACGCTGGCGCCGAAGCTGCACGCAACGCATGCGGATTTCATCACCATTGCCGGCGGCATCAACGCGCAGCCGCCGCAGCTTGCCGCCGCAACCAGCAGCGCGCGGCTGTCGGCCGGTTCGGCATCGGTGTTCGATAATGAAGACTTCTACGGCCTGAATGCCCGCGGCGGCGTCGACGTATCGTTTCTCGGAATGGCGCAGATCGACGCGCAGGCCAACGTCAATTCGAGCTTTATCGGCGGGCAGACGAAACCCAGGGTGCGTTTTCCGGGCGGCGGCGGTGCGGCCGTGATTCTGCCGCTTACCAGGCGCATCATCCTGTGGCGTGCCGCGCATTCGCCGCGCATCTTCGTCGAGCGCTGCGAGTTCGTCACGTCAGCCGGCAATATCGACCGCGTCGTGACGCCGCTGTGCGTGTTTCGCAAACTCGACGGGGGCCTCGCGCTGGAATCGATTCATCCGTACGTCGAGCGCGACGAACTGCAAAAGCAGACCGGATTCGCGATCCCGAACCTTGATGCTGCACCGGTGACGCCGGAACCCACCGCACGCGAACTGGAAACGCTGGTCCGCATCGATCCGGATCGCGTCCGTGAAACCGAATTTCGGCCTGCCGAACTGGCGGTCGCTTAAACAGAGAAGGAGGAGGACATGGCTTTTTTCGAGCACACTGGTTCATCCCGTAAACATTCCGTCGCGCACACGACGGCGCTGATTGCGGCAGTTACTGGCGCAGCCTTTATTGCATTCGCGCCGCCGGGCGCGAATGCGCAGGACAAGGAACTGGTGTTCGGCGGTTTTGGCGGCTCGTTTCAGAAAGGCCTGCAGAAGACGGTGATCGAGCCGTTCGAGAAGCAGTTCGGCGTCAGGGTGATCTACGTCACCGGCACGTCGAACCAGTTGCTGGCGAAGGTCAAGGCGCAGCGCAACCATCCCGAAATCGACGTGATCTGGGCCAACGACACCACGCACTTTGAGGGCAAGCAGCAAGGCCTGTACGCGAAGCTCGACACATCGAAGGTCACCAACCTGCCGCAGCTTTATTCGTTCGCGAAAGATCCGCAGAACATCGGGCTGGTGATGGGCATCCAGGCGATCGGTCTCGAATACAACACCAAGGTGTTCAAGGAAAAAGGCTGGGCGCCGCCGACGTCATGGAACGATCTGTGGGATTCGAAATACAAGGGCCACGTGGTCGTTTACAACATGCCGATCGGTTACGCGAATCTGATGCTGGGCGAAATCGCGAAGCTGAAGGGCGGCTCGCCCGCCAATCTCGAACCCGGCTGGAAAGCATTCCAGGCGCTGGTGCCGAACGCGCTGGCGTTCGTAAGCCCGCCGGCGCAGGTCGACAACCTGTTCTCGCAAGGCAGCGCATGGATCGCGTTCAACGGCAGTGCGCGTATCGAAAACCTCAAGGCGGCCGGCGGCCCGGTCGAGATTGTTTATCCGAAGGAAGGCGCGGTCATCTATCGTCAGCAGTTCGATATCGTGAAGAACGCGCCGCACATGGCGCTGGCGCAGCAATTCGTCAACTACACGATCAGTGAAGCGGCGCAGCGCCGCATGGCCGGTGCGTTGCTGCTGGGGCCGGTGAACAAGAACGTGAAGCTGCCGAAAGAAGACGCCGCGAAAGTGCCGTACGGCGAAAAGCAGGTGAGCTCGCTGTCTAACATCGATTCGGACCCGATCAACAAGGCGCTTCCGGATCTGATCAAGCGCTGGATGGCGATGGTCGCGCGCTGAGTCCTGCGCCGATGTGACGTTGAGCGTGGAGCGCGGGTGATGGCCTATCTCGAAATCGAGCAGCTCGCCAAATCTTACGGCGCAGCACGTGCGCTCCAGGGCGTTTCGTTCACGGCCGGACAAGGCGAGATCGTTGCGCTGCTCGGCCCGTCCGGCTGCGGCAAGACCACGCTGCTCAATCTGATCGCCGGCTTCATCGCGCCGGACGCCGGCACCATCCGCGTCGGCGGACGGCTGATGAACGCCGTGCCGCCGCACCAGCGCGACATGGCAATGGGCTTTCAGAACTACGCGCTGTTCCCGCATCTCGATGTCGCGCGCAACGTCGCATTCGGACTCGAAATGCGCGGCATCGCAAAACCGGAGCGGGCACGGCGCGTGACCGAGGCGCTCGAACTGGTGCATCTGGCCGGTCTCGAAGACCGCTATCCGCGCCAGCTTTCGGGTGGCCAGCAGCAGCGTGTCGCGCTCGCCCGCGCGCTGGTGGTGCGGCCGTCGCTGCTGCTGCTCGACGAGCCGCTGTCGAATCTCGACACGCTGCTGCGCAAGACGATGCGCAACGACATGCGCGAAATCCTGCGCCGCGCCGGCACCACCGTGCTGATCGTCACCCATGACCAGGAAGAGGCGCTGGTGATGTCGGACCGCATTCTGCTGCTGGCGAACGGCGTGATCGAGCAGATGGGCACGCCGGAGGATCTGTTCGAGCGGCCGCGCACCGTGTTCGCAGCGCATTTCATGGATACGGCGAACCTGATCGCCGGCCGCATCAGCCGTGCCGACAACGGCTGCGTGGAGGTCGAAACCGGCGTCGGGGCGCTCACGGCGGAACGCTGCGGCGCGGCCGTGGGCGCGGATGTCACGGTCGCGATACGTCCGGAGCGCATCCGGCTCGATGGCGCCGCCGGCGACAATCGCATCGATGGCGTGGTGCGCACGGTCAATTATCTGGGCACTGCCTACCGCCTCGAAGTCGAAGCGGGCGGCACGACCGTGGTGGTCGCGGCATCGGCCGGCGGCGCGCGGCCGCAGACCGGGCAGCGCGTGTCGCTGAGCTGGCGCCGCTGCGATACGCGCGTGGTGGAGGGCGGCGGAGCGGCGTCGCAATGACGGCTGTCGCAATCGCGGCGGCGCCGCGCGGATGGCGCGCGGGCATCGGTCTGCTGCTGTTGCCGGTGGTGGCGTTCTATGTGGTCATGTTCGTGTGGCCGTCGCTCAACGTGCTGTGGCTGTCGATCACGCATGATCAGCATCTCACGCTATCATCGTATATCGCATTCTTCTCCGATCCGTTTTCGCGCACCGTGCTGTTGCGCACCGTGCGGCTGGCACTGCTGATCACCGTCGCGGCACTTGTCGTCGCGTATCCGATCGCGCTGTATCTCGCCGATCCCGAGCGTCGCGGGCGCGGCATCGTGACATTCGTGGTGCTGGCGCCGCTGCTGGTGTCGGCGGTGGTGCGCGCCTACGGCTGGATCATCATCCTCGGGCCCAACGGATTGCTGAGCGACCTGCTGCTCGATTTGCATCTGACCTCGAAGCCAACCTACCTGCTGTTCAGCGAAAGCGCGATCGTGATCGCGGTTACGCACGTCTATCTGCCGTTCATGGTACTGGCGATTGCCGGATCATTGCAGCAGATCGACCCGGCGCTCGGTCGCGCCGCGCGCAATCTCGGCGCGTCGTCGTGGCGTGCGTTCTTCCGCGTGACGCTGCCGCTGTCGCTGCCCGGCATTACCGCCGGCTCGTTGATCGTGTTCTGTCTCAGCGCCAGCGCGTTCGTCACGCCGACGCTGCTCGGCGGCTCGCGCGTGCCGATGATGGCGTATCTCGTCTACAACCAGGGCATCCTGCTGCTCGACTGGCACATGGCATCGGCGATCGCGCTGATTCTGCTGGTGGTGACCGCAGGCGTGACGCTGCTCTACAGCTGGTTGACCGGACGCGGCGGTCCAGTCGAGGCGGTACGATGAATACCGGCATCCGGCGCTGGCTGCTGGCCATCTACGTGGTGATCGCCTGCGGGTTGATTCTGTTGCCGATCGCGATCGTGGTGCTGACGTCGCTGACCAATGCCGATTACATCAGCTTCCCGCCGCAGGGTCTGAGTCTCAAGTGGTACGCCGAGGTGCTGTCCGATCCGAGCTGGATGCATTCGCTCAGGACCAGTCTCGCGATCGCGGCGCTGGTGACCGGCATCGCGCTGCTCGGCGGCGTGACCGCCGCGCTCGGCCTGCGGCTCGCGCGTGGTGCGTGGGCGACCGGCTTGCAGATGCTGTTCCTGTCGCCGCTGATGCTGCCGACCATCATCATTGGGCTGGCGGTGCTGCGCTTCTACCAGTCGGCGGGCGTGCCGGCGTCGGTGCTGACCGTGGCGCTGGGACAGGCGGTGATCGCGACGCCGTACGTGATCCGACTGGTGCTGGCGAGCCTCGTGGGCGCCGATCCGAATCTCGAGCGCGCCGCGCGCAATCTCGGGGCCAGCCGCTGGCGCACGTTCTGGCGCGTGACGTTTCCGCTGGCGCGCCACGGCATCGTCGCTGGCGCGCTGTTCGCGTTCATCGTTTCGCTGGATGACGTGAACATTGCGCTGTTCCTGTCCGACATCCATACCACGCCGCTGCCGGTGGCACTGTTCAGTTACATCGAGCAGAATGCCGATCCGCTGGGTGCCGCAGT
>JBDZVW010000072.1:0-10376 GCA_040255885.1 Betaproteobacteria bacterium | reverse complement strand
CCAAAGTGCCGATCGTCGTCGATGCCGGCGTCGGCACCGCTTCGGACGCCGCGGTTGCGATGGAACTGGGCTGCGATGCGGTGCTCACCAACAGCGCGCTGGCGGCCGCAAAAAATCCGGTGCTGATGGCTTCGGCGATGCGCAAGGCAGTCGATGCCGGACGCGAAGCCTTCCTCGCCGGCCGCATGCCGAAAAAACTCTATTCCGCCTCCCCGAGCTCGCCGACGACCGGGCTGATCGCCTGAACGGGCGTTTCTCACACACTATCTTCTTGCCGGTTCTATTCCCGGAGGCGCTTCATGTTCCGGTTGAAATAATAAGCGCATACTAATATACTCGTTTCTGCTTTACTAATAACGAGCAGGTCTGACGCCATGCTGTTCCGGCAGCTGTTCGACACGGAATCGAGCACTTACACGTATCTTGTCGCCGACGCGGACGAACGGGTTGCGGCGTTGATCGATCCGGTCGCGGAACGGCTGGAGCGCGATCTCAAGTTGCTGGACGAACTGGGCCTGCGCCTGCTTTATTCGATCGAGACCCACATCCACGCCGACCACATCACGGCGGCATCCGAACTGCGCCGCATCACCCGCTGTACCAATGTCGTCCCCGAAAACGCGAATATTCCATGCGCCGACCGCTTCATCGGCGACGGCGAAATACTGGCGCTGGGTGCGGTCCGGATCGTCGCGCTGGCGACCCCCGGCCATACCGACAGCCACATGGCTTACACGGTGAACGGTGACCGCGTGCTGACCGGTGATGCGCTGTTCATCCGCGGCTGCGGCCGCACCGATTTCCAGAACGGCGACGCCGGCACGCTTTACGATTCGGTGACTCAAAAGCTGTTCACGCTGCCGAATGACACGCGGGTCTATCCCGGCCATGACTACCATGGCCACACAGTATCGACGGTCGCCGAAGAACGGCGGCACAATCCGCGCTTTGGCGGCCGCTCTCGCGACCAGTTTGTCACGTTCATGGCTCAGCTCGGTCTGCCACTGCCGAAAAAGATCATGGAAGCGGTGCCGGCCAACGAGCAGTGCGGGCGCATCACGGCCACTTCATAAGAAAACGATGACCTCTGTCGAAGACATCGAACCTGAAGCGCTGCGGCAGCGGCTCGCCGCGTCCGACGTGCTGCTGGTCGACGTGCGCGAGGCCGATGAATTCGCGCGCGAGCATATCGCGGGCGCCGTATCGATGCCGTTGTCGACGTTCGACCCGGCGCGACTGCCGCGCGATCGGCGCATTATCGTTTCTTGCGCATCAGGCCGGCGTTCTCAGCAAGCGGCGGAACAGCTCGGCACGGCCGGCTTCAGTAATATCGCCAATCTGCGGGGCGGTCTCGCCGCGTGGAAACTCGCGGGGCTGCCGACCAGCGTCGATCTCGGACAACCGATCAGCCTGATGCGCCAAGTGCAGATCACCGCGGGCACGCTGATCGTGCTCGGCACCGTGCTCGGTGCTTTTGTGTCCACGTGGTTCCTGCTGATACCAGGTTTCGTCGGGGGCGGACTGCTGATCGCCGGCATCACCGACAGTTGCCTGATGGCGCGGATGCTGTCGAAGCTTCCGTATAATCATTCGCGGGCGGCCGACGCCCATATCGGTCCGGACGAACGCGGATCGCTTGTTTGACTGGTGAATCACCGCGTTACCGGTCGTCCAAAGCGACAGTCTTTTTCGGACACCGCCCACCACCCCGTCGGCTGCGCCGCCACCCCTCCTCATCCGAGGAGGGGAAAACATCTCGCAGGATGAATGACGGGAATTTTCCCCGCCTTATCGAGGGGGGGAGTCCGCGAAGGCGGACGGGGGCGGTGGGCGGCGCTTAAAAGTTTGCCGCCATCTCTTTTTGAAAAAGAGGGCTATGGCACGCCGATGCATTTGTGGTTATCATCCCGCGCGCCATGCATGATCCGCACCGTTCGATCCGCAGCTACGTGCTGCGCCAGGGCCGCATTTCGAATGCGCAGCAACGCGCGTACGACCGGCAACTGCCGAAGTACGGAATTCCGTATTCGGACCGGCCGCTCGATCTGACGCAGATTTTCGGGCGCCGCGCGCCGCGCGTGCTGGAGATCGGCTCCGGCATGGGCGAGACCACTGCCGCAATCGCGCGCGCGAATCCCGGCGCCGATTACGTTGCGATCGAAGTACACACGCCGGGCATCGGCAGTCTGCTGAAGCTGGTCGACGAATTCGAACTCACCAACCTGCGCGTCATCCAGCACGACGCGGTGGAAGTGATACGCGACATGATCCCGCCTGCCGCGCTCTCCGGCATCCATATTTTCTTTCCCGATCCGTGGCCAAAAAAACGCCATCACAAGCGCCGCCTGATCCAGCCGCCGCTGGTGCGGCTGCTCGCCAATCGGCTTGTGCCCGGCGGCTACCTGCATGCGGCGACTGACTGGGAGGATTACGCGCAGCATATCCTGGAGGTGCTGCGCGGCGAGCCGGCACTGGTCAATACGGCAACGGATTTCACGCCGCGCCCGCCATGGCGGCCGCAGACCAAGTTCGAGGCGCGCGGCCTACGGCTCGGTCACCGGGTGTGGGACGTGATCTTCCGGCGCCAGGAAAATTTGCAGCAGGTCGTTCAGGAAACGTAATCCCAGCGCCGTCGGCGCGATGCGCGTGTGGTCGCGTGCGATCAGCCCGCGCCGCTCCGCTTCGTCCAGTTCACGCAATGCAGCGGTCAGTTGCATACCGGTGCGCTCCACAAACAGACTGATCGGAAATCCGTCGATCAGCCGCAGCGCGTTCATCATGAACTCGAACGGCAGTTCGCGCACGGTGACCACGGTATCGGTCTGTATCGCGTGTCCGGCGAGCGCCTTTTCCATGTATTCGTTCGGCTGCTTGCAGCGCATCTGCCGCACCACGCGGTCCGGGAACGACAGCTTGCCGTGCGCGCCGGCACCGATGCCGAGATAATCGCCGAACAGCCAGTAATTGAGATTGTGCCGCGCGCGCCGGTCCGGGCGCGCATAGGCCGACACCTCGTAGCGCTGATAGCCGGCCTGCGCCAGTGATTCCTCGACGATCGACTGCATCGCCGCGGCGGTATCGTCGTCCGGCAGCGGTGGCGGATGACGATAGAAATACGTGTTCGGCTCGAGCGTCAGATGATAGGCCGAAATATGCTGCGGCGCGTGCGAAATCGCCTCCGCGATGTCGGCACGCGCGTCGTCCGGCGTCTGTTGCGGCAGGCCGTACATGATGTCGAGATTGAGGTTGTCGAAATGCCGCTGCGCGATTTCGATCGCGCGCCGCGCCTGCGCGTCATCATGGATGCGGCCGAGCGCCTGCAAATGCCGCGGATTGAAACTTTGAATACCGATCGACAGGCGGTTCACACCCGCCGCACGGAAGTCGCGGAACTTGTCCGCCTCGAACGTGCCGGGATTCGCCTCCAGCGTGATCTCGGCATCGGCCGTCAGCGGCAGCCGCGCCCGCACCGCCGTCAGGATGTCATCGACTGCCCGCGCCGACAACAGGCTGGGCGTACCGCCGCCGAAAAACACCGTATACACCGGCCGCCGCCAGATCGACGGCAGCGCGCTTTCCAGATCGCGCACCAGCGCTTCGACGTAACGCACTTCCGGCACCTCGCTGCGCGCCTGATGCGAGTTGAAATCGCAATACGGGCACTTCCTCACGCACCATGGGACGTGGATGTAGAGAGACAGCGGCGGCAGCGCCTGGAAGTTCAGGATCGGGGACTGCGGAGTGAAAGTCGAAGGTTGAACGGGGGACATTTGCGCAAGCACGGGAACATTGATAGTTTATCAGACAATTTTGCCGTCCATTTCCGGTCGGACGTTTCCGGGACAGTTCATGAATTACAATACGAAAGGCAAGGTTGCACTCGTTGCTGTCGAAAGCCCCGGCTACAAGCGTTTCGCAGGCATTCGGTCAATCGGGCAAACCCGGGCCATGCGGAGCAAGCGAACGTGAACGACGCTCCGGCCAACACCCGGTCACGCGGCATCCGGCGCCGCTGACTTTTCCCGTCAGGTTAGCCAATGACCGACCTTCGACATATACGCATGCTTGCGCGCTACGCTGCATGGACGAACGACGTTTTGTACAGCTCGCTTTCCGAGGTGCCGGAGAGCGAGTTGACCGCGCCACGGCCTTCGGTGTTCGGAAACATCATGCGCACGCTGAACCATGTTTACGTCATCGACCTCATATGGCAGGCCCATCTCGAAGGCAGGCCTCACGGCTTCACTGCGCGCAACACCGAAACCCACCCGCCGCTGGCCGAGCTGCATGCCGCTCAGAAACAGCTCGATGAATGGTACATCGGGTACGCAGACGACATGTCGGAATCGGCGTATGACGAAATTGTGAATTTCGTTTTCGTCGGCGGCGGTGCCGGCTCGATGAGCCGGGGAGATATTCTGCTCCACGTCGTCAATCACACCACGTATCACCGTGGCCACATCACCGACATGCTGATGCAGATTCCGTTTCGCGCTCCCGCCACGGACCTTCCGGTGTTCCTGAGAGACGTTCCGTTGGTATTGCCGTGACCGCAAAACGTCCCAACCGGAACAAATTGCATTCGTCGCGACCCGGATCCCGGACGCGAGGACGGATTCACACTGTTCTGATCCCGGCTTGCCCGGCTTGATTTCCGGAATCGGCCTTTTCGATAACCCGTAGCTGATCAGGCAGCGGCCGTAATGCTGCTCCGTGACAAACCGTGTAAGGTTACGCGATGCTCGGCGTACAACGTCCCCCTTGCGACGAAGGCGTCATTCGCGGCCGGCCGTGCGTCGCGCCGCAGCGACGCCCCGGCCGCGCACTGGCGGCCTGCGTGCTGGGATCGAGCATCGCCTTGATCGACGGTTCGGTGGTCAATGTTGCGCTGCCGACGTTGCAGCGCGAGCTGGCCGCCGGCCTGGCATCGATGCAATGGGTGGTCAACGCCTACCTGCTGCTGCTCGGTGCGCTGGTGCTGGTCGGCGGATCGCTGGGCGACCGTCTTGGCCAGCGCACGGTATTCCTGTGCGGAATCGGCCTGTTCACGCTGGCGTCGGTGGTGTGCGGGCTGGCACCGGACATCGGTGTGCTGATCGGGGCGCGCGCCGTGCAAGGGGTAGGCGCGGCGCTGCTGGTGCCGAGCAGCCTGGCCATTATCGCCGCCGTATTCCCCGAAGCCGAACGCGGCAAGGCAATCGGCACCTGGGCCGCTGCCGGCGCAATCACCACGGCCATCGGGCCGGTACTGGGCGGCTGGCTGGTCGATGCGGTATCATGGCGCGCGATCTTTTTCATCAACGTGCCGCTGGCGATTGTTGCCGTGGCGCTGGCGCGCGGCGCGGTGCCGAACCAGCGCAGCAGCGGCGATGCGAATCGTCTGGACTGGCCGGGGGCGGTGCTGGTGGCAGTCGGCCTGGGCACGCTGACCTGGGCGCTGACAGCGCTGCCGAATCGCGGATGGCAGGCACCCGCGGTGATTGCCGGGCTGGTGGTCGGCGCGTCGGCACTGCTCGGTTTCGTCATCGCCGAAGCGCGCAGCGGCGCACCGATGATGCCGCTCGGCCTGTTCCGCTCACGCGATTTTGCCGGTGCCAACCTGATTACCCTGTTGCTGTATTTCGCGCTCGGCGGCGCGCTGTTCTATCTGCCATTCAATCTGATTCGTGCGCACGGCTATTCGGCGGCGGCGGCCGGTGCCAGCCTGCTGCCGTTCCCGATCATCATGGGCGGATTGTCGCGTGCTGCGGGGAGCCTGGCCACGCGCTTCGGCGCGCGCCTGGCGCTGACATCGGGACCGGCGCTGTCCGCCGTCGGTCTGGCACTGATGGCGGCGACGGCGTTCACGCCCGACTACTGGCGCGGACTGTTTCCGGCCGTTATCGTACTGGGCTTCGGCATGACCATTGCCGTGGCACCGCTGACGACCACAGTGATGGGCGCCGTGCCCACTGCGCAGGCCGGCATCGCGTCCGGCATCAACAACGCCGTGGCGCGCGTTGCCAGCTTGCTTGCGGTAGCCGCACTGGGATTGATGTTCCGCGCACCCGGCAACGCGGCATCGACGACATCGGCGTCCGCCACCATGGCCGGTTTCCGTGCTGTCGCGATGGGCGCTGCGGCCTGCGCGCTGGCTGCGGCAATCTGCGCGCTGCTGATCATCCGCAATAAAGGACAAACACCGGGAGCGGATACAGGGTGGATTCAGCATCGCAATACGGCGCAGGAGAGTGAATAGGACGCTTGTACGATTCATTGGACAACGCCGGCACCCTGGCAGACAATTTCCATATTGACCATCCACCGGCATTGGTTCCGCTCCGATGGTCCCGGTTTCCACAGCAATCAGTCCACTTTATCGCGCTACGCGTGCGAGGTTCTTGTGCAGTGCCTGCGCAGCGACGAAATCTGAATCCGCATTGACATGGCCAAAAAACCACCGCGAGACACCCCGGCCGGGGGCGAGGAAACCTACCTCGAGCGCCACGAGCACGCCGAGGCAAAGCGCCGAGCGGCGCCGCGCGTCGAGATTGTCTATGAAGCGGTGCGCAGCGAAGGCGAGCACGAACTATCGCGTCCGATCATGGCACTGGCATGGTCAGGACTTGCGGCGGGATTGTCGATGGGCTTTTCGTTTCTCGCGCAGTCGCTGCTGACGTCCTATCTTCCGGACACGCACTGGCGGCCGGCGATCGCGTACCTCGGTTACAGCGTCGGCTTTCTGATCGTCATCCTCGGCCGCCAGCAATTGTTCACCGAAAACACGCTGACGCCGATCCTGGTATTGCTGCAACGCAAGGATGGCGGCTGTCTGTGGCGCGTGCTGCGGCTGTGGATCGTGGTAGTGGTCGCCAACACGCTGGGCGCGTTCATCTTCGCGCTGCTGATCGCAAAGACGTCGGTGATCAGCCCGGACATGCACGACGCGCTGGTCGAAACCAGCCGCGCCGCATTCACGCCGGGCTTCGGCACCACGCTGTTGCGCGCAATATTCGCCGGCTGGCTGATTGCGACACTGATCTGGCTGCTGCCGTTTGCCGAAACGGCGCGCGTCGCGGTGATCATCATCATCACCTACGTCATCGCACTCGGCCATTTCACGCACATCATCGCCAGCTCGGTCGAGGCGTTCTATGCCGTCATCACCGGCGATGCGTCATGGGGGCTGTTTTTCGGCCGCTTCTACGTGCCGGCGCTGATCGGCAATATCGCCGGCGGCGTATCGCTGGTCGCCGCGATCAACTATGCGCAGATCACGACACTGAAAGAAGAATTCGACCCGCAACCGAAACAGAAAAAGCGCCGTTCCTTATAATGGCCATGCTGTATCCGGCCGGATGACCGCTTACAACAACCCTTCAACATCCCAACGGAGACATCATGTCAAACACATCCCGTTGTTTCATTGCAATGCTGTTGGCATTGTCGCTGTCGGTGTTCGGCGGCAACGCGCTGGCCGCCGGCCACACGCAACTCACCTGGTACGGTCATGCCGCGTTCAAGATCGTGACGCCGCAGGGCCACGTGCTGCTGCTCGACCCGTGGATCACCAATCCGGCCAATCCGGACGGCAAGAAGGATCTGGCGGCGCTCGACAAGGTGGACCTGATTCTCGTCACCCACGGCCATTTCGACCATACTGGAGACTCGGTAGCTATCGCCAAGCGTACTGGCGCAAAACTGGTGGCCAACTATGATCTGGGCAACGCGATGGTGGCGGACCTCGGCTACCCGGCCAAACAGGCAACCGAGGCCACCCTCGGCAATTCCGGCGGCACCATCAAGGTGCTGAACGGCGATGTCAGCATCACCTACGAGCCCGCGGTACATGGTTCGACGATCAACGTGCACGGCGCCGACGGCAAGTTGCAGGTCGATGCCGGCGGCAATCCGGGCGGCTTCGTCATCCGCATCAAGAACGGGCCGACGATCTACGACACCGGCGACACCGACGTGTTCGGCGACATGAAGCTGATCCCGGAATTCGATCACATCAACGTGATGCTGGCATGCATCGGCGATCACTTCACGATGGGCCCGAAAGGTGCCGCCCTGGCCGTCAGGTTCGTGCACCCGGATGTGGTGATTCCGCAGCACTATGGCACTTTCCCCATCCTGACCGGTACGCCGGAAGCGTTTGCGAAGGCGTTGAAGGCGCGCCACGACAAGGCAAAGCTTGATGTGATGAAGCCGGGTCAGACACTGACTTTCTGACGAGCGGCCGCGCGGAACATCCGCCCTCGAAGCGGGGCAGATGCTTCGCCGGCCGACCGTACCGCTGCGGGGCGCCGGATTGCCTCCGAATCCGGAGTTCGGATAGTATCCCGCAGAAATCCACGAAGCTGCCATTCGCCGTGTTTGCACCGCGCCACCGGCAAACACTATTGATGATGGAGACTCCACTGCATGCGTTTCCTTGATCGCTTTGCGCAGGGCGAGCTGCGACTGAACCGCATCGAAGCATTCAGCGATGGCGTTTTCGCGATCGTCGTCACGCTGCTGGTGCTGGAGCTTGCCGTGCCTTCGCTGCGCGATGCCGACAGCGCGAGCGAGCTGGGCCGGCAGCTGATCAGTCTGCTGCCGAAATTCGTAAGCTGGCTCATCAGCTTCATCATCGTCTGCAAGTTCTGGCTCAATCACCATCACATTCTCGGGCTCGCGCGTCACGCCGATTACGGCATGGTATGGATCAACTGCATCTTTCTGATGTTTCAGTCGTTCGTGCCGTTCCCGACGGCGATGATGGGCACCTATCCGGGCAATCCGCTCGCCGTGAGCGGATTCGGCATGGTCATGGCGTTGAACACGCTGCTGTTCATCGCGTTGCACACCCATATCCTGTGGCATCTGCTCAAACCGGAACTGGCCGACACCGTGATCCCGCACATCATCCCGAAATCATTCGTCGGCGTGCTTTCGTACCTGGTGGGTGCCGCGGTGGCGTGGTTCGCTCCTTACGCCGCTTTCGTCATCTACCTGCTGACGCCGCTGTTCTTCGTGGTGCCGCCGCAGCGGCAGCGTGCCGCCACCGCGGGAGCCGTATCCGGCGGGCAACGTGCCGGTTGAAAATACGCCGTAATCCCGCGGAACGTATAACCAACGGGCTTTCCATTCAAACGACAAATTGAAACAAGGATCATCATGACCTGGGATCCCGCGCAGTACCGGAAATTCAGTGGCCACCGCATGCGCCCGGCCGTTGATCTGATCGAACGCGTGCCGCTCGACGCGCCGAAAACAATTGCGGATCTCGGCTGCGGCGAAGGCGCTGTCACGCAACTATTGCGTCGCCGCTGGCCGCAGGCGGATCTGACCGGTGTGGACAGTTCAGACGAAATGCTGGGCGTCGCGCTACGCGAGCTGCCGGATGCACACTGGGAAAAGGCCGACATCGCGAGGTGGACGCCGCCCGCGCCGGTCGATCTTCTGTTTTCGAACGCCGCCCTGCAATGGCTCACCGGCCACGCAACGCTGTTCCCGCGCCTGCTCGAACAAGTCAGGCCGGGCGGCGTGCTGGCGGTGCAGATGCCGCGCAATTTCACCGCCCGGTCGCACACACTGGTTACCGAGGTCGCGTGTAGCGGGCCATGGCGCGACAAGCTGGTTCCGCTGCTGCGCACCGAGCCGGTCGCGGTGCCGGAATTCTATTACGATCTGCTGGCGCCGCGGGTCACCGAACTGGATATCTGGGAAACCGAATATTTGCAGGTTCTGGCGGGCGATAACCCGATCGCCGAGTGGACCAAGGGCACCTGGCGCCGTCCATTGCTGGCGGCACTCGATGACGCGGAGCGTCAATCGTTCGAGGCAGAATACCGGCAACGGATTGCCGAAAGTTATCCGCCGCGTCACGATGGCAAAACGCTTTATCCGTTTCGCCGGCTGTTCATCGTCGCACGGATTTAGCGTGGCTGACGGCGATCAGTCCGGCTGCACGGACTGATCGTCATCCCGCAGCAGTTCCAGCAGCCGCGCCAGTGCCTTTCCGCGATGGCTGATTGCATTTTTTTCGTCCGCCGCCAGCTCGGCTGCGGTACGACCGAACTGGCGCAGATAGAAATACGGATCATAACCGAAACCGTTGGCACCGCGCGGTGTGTCGATTATTTCGCCGGACCAGAGCCCTTCGGCGATCAACGGCTCGGGATCATCGGCACGGCGGGCCAGCACGATTGCGCAGTGATAATGCGCGCGCCGGTCGCTTTGCCCCCTCAACGCCGCCAGCAGTTTTTCATTGTTGCGCTGATCCGACCGCGGCTCCCCCGCATAGCGCGCCGAATGCACGCCCGGCGCGCCGCCCAGCGCCGCGACGCAGATGCCCGAATCATCAGCCAGCGCCGGCATGCCGCTGCAGCGGCTGGCGTGGCGCGCTTTCG
>JBDZVW010000406.1:0-2739 GCA_040255885.1 Betaproteobacteria bacterium | reverse complement strand
TTCTGCTATCCGTCCGTTTAGCCGTCGCCGAGGACGGCTCTTGGAACTGGGGCTTTTTATGAACGCACTGTGCCGGGCCGCAGGTTCGGCGCAATGCTGATCGAGAGCTTCACCGCTCATCCGGAGGCATGGCTTGCGCTCGCGCTGCTCGGCGCCTACCACGGCATCAATCCCGGCATGGGCTGGCTGTTTGCGCTGTCGAACGGCATGCAGCAGCGGCGCTCGCGCGGTGTGTTCGCGGCACTGCCGCCACTCGCTGCGGGGCATTTCCTGGCGATGGCGGCGGTGCTGCTGCCATTCGCCGTGCTTGCGGTTTACGTAGCCCGGTTCGACGCCGTGCGCCTCACAGCCGGGGCGCTGCTGATCGCGTTCGGGCTCTACAAGCTGATCGATCGCCGCCATCCACGCTGGCCCGCGCGCATCGGGCCGGGCCATTTGGTCGCCTGGTCATTTCTGATGGCGACCGCGCACGGCGCAGGGCTGATGCTGGCGCCGGTTTATCTGAGTCTTTGTGCGGCCGACGCGCACACCGGCATGCACGCGTCGGCGATGGCGTTGTTCCGGACCGACGCCGGCTTGGCACTGTTCGCCGCTTTCACCCATGCGGTCATCATGATCGTCACCGCCGGTGTGGTCGCCTGGCTGGTTTACCGTTTTCTCGGACTGAGGTGGCTCAACCGCTCGTGGGTCAACCTCGATCTGATATGGGCGATATTCCTGGTTGCTGCGGGCGCGATTGCCGTTACCGTCTGATCGGCCGCGTGGAAACGATGAGATAGGTTCCTGTCACGACCATGGCCAACCTCAGCATAGACATTTCCCGCTGGCAGTTTGCGATCTCCACCACCTTCCACATCGTTTACCCGGTGCTGACGATCGGACTGTCGATCTTCCTGGTGACGATGGAGGCACTGTGGCTCAAGACCGGGGACAAGGATTATTATCGCCACGCCCGCTTCTGGGCCAAGCTGTTCCTGCTCAATTTCGGTGTCGGCGTCGCCACCGGGCTGCCGCTGGAATTCGAGTTCGGCACCAACTGGGCGCCATTTTCCCGCGAGGCAGGCAGCTTTTTCGGCAACATGCTGGGCTTCGAAGGCGCAATGGCGTTCATGCTCGAAGCCGGCTTTCTCGGCATCATGCTGTTCGGATGGAGGCGCGTCGCGCCCGCCATCCATTTCTTCGCCACCTGCATGGTGGCGCTCGGAGGATCGCTGTCGGCATTGTGGATTCTCACCGCGAATTCGTGGATGCAGACGCCGGCCGGCGGCCATTTCGTCAACGGCCATTTCGTGGTGGACAATTATTTCGAAGCCATCTTCAATCCCAGCATGCCGTGGGGTGCCTCGCACATGTGGGTGGCCTGCCTGGAAACCAGCCTGTTCGTGCTGGGCGGGCTGAGCGCCTGGTATATCCTCAAGAACCGCCACACCGGTTTTTTCCTCAAATCGCTGAAACTGGCGCTGGCGCTTGCCATCGTCATTACGCCTCTTCAGATTTTCCTCGGTGACGGTTCCGGACTTACCGTATTCAAATACCAACCCGCGAAAGGCGCGGCGCTCGAAGGACACTGGGAGACGAATCCGCCCGGAAAGCCGGCGGCATGGTCAGTGGTCGCGTGGCCCGACAAGGCCGCGCAGAAAAACGACTGGTCGGTCGAAATTCCGTATGCGCTGAGCCTGCTGGCGACGCACAGCCTGACCGGACAGGTTACCGGCCTCAAGGCGTTTGCGCCGCAGGACCAGCCGCCGCTGCTGCCGCTCATCTACTATTGCTTCCGCGTGATGGTCGCAATCGGATTCTGGTTTTTCGTACTGATGCTGTGGAGCGCGTGGCTGTGGCTGCGCAAACGGCTGACGGCGGAGACCGTCAGCAGCCACCGTGCACTGCTATGGGCGTGGGTGGCGTCGATTCCGCTCGGCTACGTGGCGGTGGAATGCGGGTGGACGGTGCGTGAGGTCGGGCGCCAGCCGTGGGTGATCTACGGCGTGATGCGCACCGGCGAAGGTGCTTCGGCGCTGCCGGTGTCCAGCGTCGCCACCACTACCGCGCTGTTTGTCCTGGCCTATGCCGTACTGATCATCACCTTTCTGTATTTTGCACGCCGCATCATCCTGCGCGGGCCCGACCTTGAGCTGACGGCGCCGGAATCCCGCCATGCGCGGCTGGTCGATACGCGTCCGACCTGGGAGGCCGGCGATCATCCGGCGCGTGAAGGCCTGTGACGGCAACGACATGGAAGCAGACATTCACGGGTTTCTGACCAACATCTGGTTCGGCATGATCGGGCTGATCCTGATGCTCTATGTCGTACTCGATGGCTTCGATCTCGGTGTCGGCATGATCACGCTGCGCAGCCGCAGCGAAGACGAGCGCGGCATCATGATGGCCACGCTGGGCAGCATCTGGGATGGCAACGAAACCTGGCTGGTGCTGTTCGGTGGCGCGCTGTTCGGCGCCTTTCCGGTCGTTTACAGCAGCGTGCTGCATGGCCTGTACGTGCCGATCATGGGCATCATCTTCGGGCTGATGTTCCGCGCGGTGGCATTCGAGTTTCGTGAAACCGCGCGCCGCAAGCTGATGTGGAACATTGCATTCGGCTTTGGCAGCCTGCTCGCCGCGCTGGCGCAGGGCTTCACGCTGGGCGCAATCATCCACGGCATGACGATCCGCAATGGCGAGTTCGCCGGCGGCGTGATGGACTGGTTCAGCCCGTTCTCGCTGCTGGTGGCGATCGGCGTC
>JBDZVW010000405.1:0-2739 GCA_040255885.1 Betaproteobacteria bacterium | reverse complement strand
GGAAACACGCCATCGAGCGTTTCCTTGATCGCCTTGGGCTGGCCCGGCAGATTCAGAATCAGCGCCCGGCCGCGCACCGCGCCGACCTGTCGTGAAAGGATCGCGGTCGGAACATATTTCAGGCTGACCTGCCGCATCTGCTCGCCGAAACCCGGCATCACCTTGTCCGCCACCGCAAGCGTCGCTTCCGGCGTGACGTCGCGCGGTGCGGGTCCGGTGCCGCCGGTGGTGAGCACCAGATTACAGCCTTCGTTGTCGATCAGCGTCTTGAGTGTCGCCTCGATTTCCGGCTGCTCGTCCGGAATCAGCCGTGTAATGGTGCGCCACGGAGTCGCCAGCGCTTGCTTGAACCACGCTTCGAGCGCCGGGATGCCCTGGTCGGCATAAGCGCCGCGCGATGCGCGGTCGCTGATCGAAACCAGTCCGATTACCGCCTCTTCGTTGTTGTCCATCGTCTTTCGAATCGCAAAAACAAAATCATAACATCCGAACGCATCATGGCCCATCAATTGACCGAAGAGTGCGACGGGCCGGATGCGGCGGCAACTATAATGATGACAATGGCTGGACGACGGAGAACATCGCCATGCACGTATCGACGTGGGTCATTGCAATCATCGCGATCGCAATCGTGATCGGTGTCGGACTGACGATACGCGACCTGATTCGCAGAAGCCGGAAGCTGTGGAAGAACCTGGACTACAGCAAGCTGCGCAAATGGGACGATGATGACTGGAACTGACGGCCGTTGAAAGTTCCGGCAGCCTGTCACTGCCCGGCAACCGTCGTTTCGTTGGCGTCGATCATCGCTTTCAGTTCGCGGAACAGTGCGCGAAAATGCTTCGGCGGCCTGCCGGCGGCACGCTCGCGCCGCGCGTCGTTGATCAGCGTTGCCAGCCGCGGCGCATCGGCGGCCGGACATACGCTTCGAAATGCATCCAGTGCGGCATCATCAGCGAGCAGCCGTTCGCGCCAGTGCTCGATCCGGTGCAGGCGCGTGGTGCCGGCTTGCGTGGCAGTGCGCCAGACGTCCAGCTGCGTGCGAATCGGCGCCGGATCGACGTCGCGCATCAGCCGGCCGATGTACTGCATCTGGCGGCGGCGGGCTTCGAAACGCGTGAGGCGGCGGGCTTCCACCACGGCATCGCGCAGGATATCCGGCATTTCGACCTGTTCAAGCTGCGCATCGGACAGGCGCGTCAGCTCCGCGCCAAGTTCCTGCAATGCCAGCATCGCCTGCTTGCGCCAGGTCTTGCTGGGAACGCTGTCCTCGTTCACCGTTGTCCACACACTCATTGAATGGGGAAAAACCAGTATAATAACAACCTTTTCGCGGAAGTTTTCCGTTCCGGAGCTGCGGTCGCGGCGCCGTCCGCTATAACATTCGTTTGGTGAAAATCAGCATGTCCGACGTTCGTTTCTCGCATTCGGTCGAAACGCTGAAACAGATCGCGACCGACGTGCTCGCGCATGCAACGGCGCAGGGCGCGTCGGCAGCCGAAGCGGAGGTTTCTGAAGACTTCGGTCAAAGCGTCACCGTACGGCGCGGCGAAGTCGAAACCATCGAATACAATCGTGACAAGGGCGTCGGCGTCACGGTTTACATCGGCCATTGCCGCGGCCATGCCAGCACGTCGGATTTCTCGCCGCAGGCCTTGCGCGATTCCGTCGACAAGGCGCTCACGATCGCGCGCTTCACCGCATCCGACGAATGCGCCGGGCTCGCCGACAGCGATCTGCTGGCGCGCGACATTCCGGACCTGGATCTGTGGCATCCGTGGGATCTCGATGTCGAACGTTCGATCGCGCTGGCAAAGGATTGCGAGGCGGCGGCGTTCGCCGTCGATCCGGCCATCACGAATTCAGAAGGCGCCACCGTCGGCACGCAGGAGATGCGTTTCATCTATGCCAATACCGGCGGCTTTCTCGGCGGCTATCCGACTTCGCGCCACGTGATCAGTTGCGCGGTGATCGGCGGCAGCGACGACGCGATGCAGCGCGACGACTGGTATGCAACCAGCCGTGATCCATCGGAGCTTGAAGGGGCCGAAGCGGTCGGGGCGACGGCCGGCCGGCGCACGCTGCGCCGCCTCGGTGCGCGCAAGATCGGCACCGCGCAGGTGTCGGTGCTGTTCGAAGCGCCGGTCGCTGCCACGCTGCTCGGACATTTCGTTGCCGCGGTGAGCGGCGGCAGCCTTTATCGCCGCTCCTCGTTTCTCACCGACAGCCTCGGACAAATGGTGTTTTCGCCGTGCGTGCATCTGAGCGATCTGCCTCATATACCGAAAGGGCTGGCGAGCTGCGCGTTCGACAATGAAGGTGTTGCCACCCATTCGCGCGATATCGTCAAGGCGGGACGGCTGGAAGGCTATTTCCTCGGCAGCTATTCGGCGCGCAAGCTGGGTTTTCGCTCGACCGGCAATGCCGGCGGCAATCACAACCTGGTTGCAACCGCCGCCGGCGGCGGCTTCGACGATTTGCTGCGGCAGATGGGCAGCGGGTTATTGGTGACCGAGCTGCTGGGACAGGGCGTCAATCTCGTCACGGGTGATTACTCGCGCGGCGCAGCCGGTTTCTGGGTTGAAAACGGCGCGATCGCATACCCGGTGCATGAAATCACGATCGCCGGCAATCTACGCGACATGTTCCGCAATGTCGTGGCGATCGGCACCGACGTGGTGAAACGCGGCTCGAAGCAGTGCGGCTCGATCCTGATCGAACGCATGACGGTGGCGGGAC
>JBDZVW010000404.1:0-2742 GCA_040255885.1 Betaproteobacteria bacterium | reverse complement strand
TCACGACGCCTCCGATGCTTCGACGTCGCGCGCCGGAGCGGTATGCGGATCGCATGAAACGATATTCCGCTTTTTCAGCGCGTCGATTTCCAGTTCATTCATCCCGGCCAGCTCGCGCAGCACGCGCGCCGTGTCCTGGCCGACACGGCCGCCGCTGCGGCGGATTTCGCCCGGCGTTTGCAGCAGCCGCGGCACGACGTTGGCCAGCGTAATGTCGCCCAGCTCGTTGTCCGGAACATTCGCCAGCATGCCGCGTGCGGCGTAATGGGGGTCGTTGAAAATATCGGCGATGGTGTAGATGTGGGAGGCCGGCACCTTGGCTGCGCGCAGAACTTTCTCGACCTCGGCGCAATCGCGCTGCACGGTCCATGCGGCGATGGCTTCGTCCACCGCGTTCTCGTTTTCGATGCGCGCGATGGCGGTCGCGAAGCGTTCGTCGGTGATCATCCCCGGCTTGCCGATCGCCTGCGCCAGGCGGCGGAACACCGCGTCGCTGGCGGCGGTGACGTGGACGTATTGTCCATCGCCGGTCGGATACAGATTGTTCGGCGTGTTGCCGGGCAGGCGCGAGCCGGCGCGCATCGCGATGACGCCGAGCTTCTGGTACGCCGGCACGTGCGGTTCCATGAAGCTGAACGCACTTTCGTAGAGTGCCGCGTCGACAACCTGGCCCTTGCCGGTGCTGTGGCGCGCTTCGAGCGCGAGCAGCGCGCCGAACGCCGCATAGAGTCCGGTGATGTAATCGGTCATTGACGTCGCGACACGTCCGGGCGGGCGGTCGGCGTCGCCGGTGAGGTGGCGCAGGCCGCTGACGGCCTCGCAGATGACGCCGTAGCCGGGCCACGAGCTGTATGGACCGGTCTGGCCGTAACCGCTGATGCGTACCATGATCAGCCCGGGATTGGTGGCGCTCAGCACATCGTAGCCGAGGCTCCATGATTCGAGCGTGCCGGGGCGGAAGTTTTCGATCAGAAAATCGCACTTGTCGGCGAGCCGGCGCACGATGTCGCGGCCCTCGCCGGTGCGCAGGTCGATGCTGATCAGCGACTTGTTGCGGAACAGGCTCGCCGCGTACAGCGATTTGCCTTCGCAGCGCCGCCCCATCGAACGCACCGGGTCGCCTTCGACAGGCTCGACCTTGATCACGTCGGCACCGAAATCCGCGAACAGCCGGCCGCAGAACGGGCCGGCAACCGTCGAACCGAGTTCGAGAACACGATAGCCGTCAAGCGGCCCCACCGGTAGTTCCCTGCTCATGTGCGGACGATCCTCCGGTTCAGGCAATTGCAATTTCCCGCTGCATGAAAGGCGTGCGATGCTTCACAGCACGTATTTCTGAAACTGGCGCAGATATTCCTTGGCACTGCGCATGTTGGCGCGCCGCAGCTGTTCCGCCGCCTCGGCGTCGCCTTTGCGCATCGCTTCGAGCACCGCGCGATGCTCACGCAGGCCGATCTCGGCGCGGCCCGGCAGAATGATGATGCGGCGGATCAGCGCCTGCGTCTTCTCGTAGATACTGTCCAGCATCTGCGTCAGTACCGGATTGTCGGCGGCGCTGGCCAGGCGTTGGCGGAAGTTCGCGTAACCGGCAAGGAATGCGTCGAAATCGTTTTTTTCGACACTTTTCTTCATCGGGCCGCTGAACAGATCGAGCAGGTCCTGCCACGACTCCGGTGCAACGTTCTGTGTCGCGAGGCGCGCACACAGTCCTTCCAGCACTTCGCGTACGTCATAGATGTGGAATACCTGGGACAGGTCGAGCCGCGCCACCACCGCGCCGCGGTTCGGGATGCGTTCGATCAGTTCGCGTTGCTCGAGTACCGAGAAGGCCTCGCGGATGCGGGTTCTCGGCACGCCGAATTCCTGCGCCAACTCGTTTTCGCGCAGCTTGCTGCCGGGGGCGATTTCCTGGCGCACGATGCGCTCGCGCAACACCTGCAGCACATTCGGCGCCGCCGTGCGGCGCCGGTTGCGTCCGCCGCCCGTCCCGCGTGCGCGGGACGGGCGTGATGCCATCGCAACGACTTTCTGTGCCACGAGTCCCCGGCCTCCTCCAAAGCGCATGGTGGCATTACACTATCAAGCGACGGATATATTGTCAACAATTTGGTTGACTATTTTGTTGACATTGACCGTGCGGCAAAGCTGCCGCTCTGCACGGGTTGGCGTTTCACCGTGCAGCGCTTGCTTTCGGAGGACCTCGCCGGACTGTTCGCACGTTGCGGCGAGGCCGGCTGCGATGATTACTTGGCGGCGAGCAGGTCGAGCTTGTGAATCACGGGCGGCTCGGCAAACAAGTCGTCGGCCTTTGCCTTCAGCGCTGCCGCGACCTTGCCGTCGAGATGCGCGTCGCGTCCCGCTTCATCGTCAAAGGTGTCGAAGATGGAATAGCTGGAATCGCCTTCCTTGATCGCGTACCAGGTTCTGGTGGCGGATTCAGCCTGCACCAGCGGCAGTGCGTCGGTAAGGAAGTCCTCAACGTCGGCTGCTTTGCCGGGCTTGGCCTTCAGATGTGCATACAGCGCGTACTTGACCATGGTTCCTCTCCTTGTTGGAAGCCGTACCCGGTCGGACGCCGCCGTTGATCCGGAGTTCCGCCGGCCCGCCGTGTGGCACGGTCAACGAAACATTGCCGAACGGTTTGTTGGAACAGGACGGTCAGATGATGCGGTCGCGGCGCAGCACGGCGATCTGCGCGTGGGTCAGTCCCAGCAGGGAGCGCAGCACGTCGTCGGTATGCTG
>JBDZVW010000071.1:1914-10440 GCA_040255885.1 Betaproteobacteria bacterium | reverse complement strand
CGGTACTCTGGTAGCATTTGGTCGATTATGGTGTCAATTGGTTGACCAATTAACATCCAAGACAAACCACGGATAAAGACAAACCACCATGCAACTCGTCACTTTTTCCGATACACAAGGCGTGCGCATCGGCATCCTCGACAAAACGGCTGCTTCGGTCATCGATCTCAGCCGGGCGGCTCCTGCGCTGCCGCGCGACATGAACGAACTGGTGGCACTGGGCGGTGCGGGCGCCGAACAATTGCGTGCCGCGGCCGCGAGCGATCATCGCGTTGCGCTCGCATCGATAAAGCTCCATGCACCATTGCCGCAACCGAAGCGCAACATTTTCGCGGTCGGGAAGAACTACCGCACGCACGCCAGGGAATTCGAGAACAGCGGTTTCGACGCCACCGGCGGCCAGGCGGTGCCCGATCTGCCGATCTTCTTCACCAAGGCGACGAGTTCGGTATCGGGCCCGGGCGACGCGATTCCGATCGATCTCGACTACACCGACTCCACCGACTATGAGGGTGAGCTCACGGTGGTGATAGGCGAGGGCGGCCGCGGCATCCGCAAGGCCGACGCGCTGAAGCACGTCTACGGCTACACCATCATCAACGACGCGACCGCGCGCACGCTGCAGAGCGCACACAAGCAATGGTTCCTCGGCAAGAGCCTGGACGGCTATTGCCCGATGGGGCCGACGCTGGTGACCGCCGATGAAATTCCGGACCTCGGCAAATTACGGCTGATGACGCGGGTGAACGGCGAGCTGCGGCAGGATGCGATGGTGAGCGACCTGATCTTCGACGTACCGACGCTGATCGAGACGCTGTCGTCGGTCATGACGCTGATGCCGGGAGATCTGATTGCCACCGGAACGACGTCCGGTGTCGGACTGGGTTTCAAGCCGCCGAAGTTCCTGAAGAAGGGAGACGTGGTGGCGATCACGATAGAACCGATCGGCACGCTGGAAAATCCGGTGGCGTGATTTCCGGACGGCGCGGAAGCGCATGCGGTGCGGCGCAAAATTTTTTGCCGGTGCGGATGATCTGACAAATCAGAATCATCCGGTGTGACAGCTCTTGCGGTCCCGGCCGAAACGCCGGGATGAGGGGGACGGAATGAAAATCGCTGTGATGGGATCGGGCGGCGTCGGCGGCTACTTCGGCGCCAGGCTGGTCCAGGCGGGCTGCGACGTGGCATTCGTCGCGCGCGGCGCGCATCTGGCCGCGCTGCGCGAACGCGGCCTCAAAATCGAAAGTCAGCTGGGCGATGTCCATTTGCCGAAAGTTCGCGTAACGGAAGATCCGGCGACGCTCGAACCTGTGGATCTGGTCCTGTTTTCGGTGAAGCTGTCCGATACCGCGGCAGCCGCGCGTTCGATTGCGCCGCTGTTCGGGCCCGATACCGGCATCGTGTCGTTTCAGAACGGCGTGCAGAAGGACGATGTGCTGCGCAAGGCGTTCGGCGACAAGGCGGTGATGGGCGGCGTCGGCTATATCGCGACGGCGATCAAGGAGCCGGGGGTGATACTGCATACCGGCACGATGCAGCGGCTGGTGTTCGGCGAATACGACGGCAGGCGTTCAGAGCGTGCCGAAGCGTTTCTGGCCGCCTGCAAAAAAGGCGGCATCGACGCCGAGCTGAGCAACGATATCCGCCGCCGCATCTGGGAAAAATTCGTGTTCCTGGTCGGCCTTTCCGGCGCCACCACAGCGATGCGTCTGCCGATCGGGCCGATACGGGAAAACCCGCTGGCGCGCGGGTTTCTGTTCGATCTGATACGGGAAGCCGTCGCGGTAGGCCGCGCGCAGGGCGTGGCGTTGCCGGAAAACTATGCCGAAGACCGGCTCAAGTTCGTGGACGGCCTGCCGGCCGACATGACTGCGTCGATGCACCATGATCTGCAGCACGGCAAGCCGCTCGAAGTGACGTGGCTCAGCGGCGCCGTCGTCGAGCTGGGCGCGGTGGTCGACGTGCCGACGCCGGCCAACCGCGCGGTGCGTGACATTCTCGCGCCGTACGCGCAGGGCCGGTAGACACTCCGGATGACGCCGCTGCTCACCATCCGCTCGCTGCGGACCGTCGGCGTCGAAGTGCCGATGGCGCGGCCGCTTGGCACCAGTGCCGCGACGGTGCGCGCAGCGCCGCTGCTGCTGATCGATCTCGAAACCGACGAAGGTGTCAGCGGGCGTTCGTATCTGTTCTGTTACGTGCGGTCCGCCGCTCCGGCCATCGCGGGCGTACTGAACGAGATGATCGCGGCGGTGAAAGGCGATCGGGTGGCGCCCGTCGAAATCGCGGCGAAGCTCGCGCGCCGCTATACGCTGATCGGCGTGCAGGGCATTGTGCGCATGGCGCTTGCCGGACTGGATGTCGCGTGCTGGGATGCGCTGTCCATTGCTGCCGGTATGCCGCTCGCCGCTTTTCTCGGCGGCGTGCCGAAGGCGGTTCCCGCGTACAACAGCAACGGCCTCGGTCTGATGGCGCCGGAAGCCGCGGCGGATGAAGCGCTGGAGCTGCTTGCCGGCGGCTTTCGCGGCGTGAAGCTGCGGCTGGGCCATCCGACACTGGAAGCTGATCTCGCGACGGTGCGCGCGGTACGGCGGCGCCTGCCGGATGAGGTGGCACTGATGGTTGATTTCAATCAGGCGCTCAGCACCACCGAGGCGATACGGCGCGGACGTGCGCTGGATGCAGAAGGCGTGTACTGGATCGAGGAGCCGATTCGGCACGATCACTATGCCGGCTGCGCTGCCGTTGCGCATGAACTGGTGACGCCGGTGCAGATCGGCGAGAATTTTTCCGGCGTCAAGGACATGGCCGCGGCGCTCGACGCGCACGCGTGCGATTACGTGATGCCCGATCTCGAGCGCATCGGCGGCGTCACCGGCTGGCAGCGCGCCGCCGGTCTGGCGAGTGCGGCCGGAATAGAGCTGTCGTCGCATCTGTTTCCGGAAGTCAGTGCCCATCTGCTGTCGGTGACGCCGACCTGTCACTGGCTGGAGTACGTGGACTGGGCGGCGCCGATTCTGGCCGAACCGTTGCGCATTGCCGATGGCGCGGCAATGACCCCGACGACACCGGGAAATGGCCTTTCATGGAACGACGAGGCGGTGGCGCGCTACCGGATGAAATGACGGACTCGGGCATTCCGGAAAGGATGCCGCGCCGGCTGCCGTCACCGGCCGACGTATGACGAGAGGAGATGCGAGCACAATGAACGACCGGAATAACGACAACGGGAAACGGCCCGCGGGCGCGGATCTGGTCATCCCGCTGCTGGCGGCGGGTTTCGCCGTGTATTACATGAGCACGATCTGGAACCTGCCATGGGAAGCGAAAGCGAACGGGCTGGTGCTGGGCAGCGTGCTGCTTTTTCTGGTGGCGCTTTTTTTCGTGCTGACCGCGCGTTCATTGCTGCGCGGGGCGATATCGTTGAGCCTGAGCCGGCTGTTTGAGCCGCGGCAATTCCAGACGCAACGCTGGAGCCTGGTGGTGCTGATGATCGGATTCATCGCGGTTATCCCGTACCTCGGATTTACGCTGACGATATTCCTGTTCCTGGTGCTGGCGATGCTGGCGCTGGGCGTGCGGTCGGTGCGCAAGCTGATCGGCGTCGCGCTCGTGTCCGCGTTGTGCGGTTATCTGATGTTCATCGTCGCGCTCGATACGCCGTTTCCGCACGGTCCGCTCGAAGTGTTGCTCGGGAGGTTGTTCTGATGAGCGCAGACGGCATCAACATGCTGGGCCTGTTTGCACACACGCTCGGCTACTGGTGGGTGATCATTCCGTCGGTGCTGCTCGGCATCCTGGTGGGCGCGATACCGGGACTGAACGCGGCCAACAGCATCATTCTGCTGCTGCCGCTGACGCTCGCGATGAAACCGGAGGTGGGACTGATGTTCATGGTCTCGCTGTATTGCGCCACTCACCTCGGCGGCGGCATCCCGGCGATCCTGATCAACGTTCCGGGAACCGGCGGCGCGGCGGCGAGCACGCTCGACGGCTACCCGATGGCGGTCAAGGGACAGGGGCAGCAGGCGCTGGTGCTGAGTTTCGTCGCATCGACGGTCGGCGGCTTCCTTGCGGCGCTTGCCACATTGTTCCTGCTGCCATTCCTGTCGCGCATCGGCTACTACGTGCACAGCGTCGAGATGGTGGTGATCATGCTGCTGGGGCTGACGCTGATCGCCGCGATTGCCGCGGAAAACATGCTGAAGGGGCTGATCGCCGGGGTGTTCGGTCTGATGCTGGGCGGGATCGGCACGGACACCATTTATTCCGCGCCGCGCGGCACCTTCGGTTTTCTCTCGCTCTATGACGGCCTGCCGCTGGTGCCGGTGCTGATCGGGTTGTTCGCGATCTCGGAAGCGCTGCTGATGATCGAGCACAAGATGATCGCGGCCAAGGGCGCGACACAGGACCGGGAGGCGGTGTGGGCGCAGACGCTCGAGGGCATTCAGATGGCCGGCCAGCGCTGGTGGCACATCGTGTGGACGAGCTTCCTCGGGCTGGTGATCGGAATCATTCCGGGTGCCGGCGCGGCGATTGCATCGTTCGTCGCCTACCAGCAGTCGCGTTTCTACTCGAAGACGCCGGAGCTGTACGGAACCGGCCATCCGGAAGGCCTGATTGCACCCGAGGCGGCGAACAACGGCGTCGGTCCGGGGACGATCGTGCCGTTGATGGCGATGGGTGTGCCGGGCGGAGAAACCGCGGCAGTGATGCTGATCGTGCTGCAATATCACGGCATCGTGCTGGGGCCGCGCCTGTTCCTGACGACGCCGACGCTTGCCTATGGCGTGTTCATCGCGATGCTGTTCGCGTACGTGTTCATGTTTTTCACGATCCTGCCGATGTCGCGTTATCTGTCGCGGGTCACGATAGTACCCACGCAGTACCTGGTACCGATCATTATCGCGTTCACGCTGGTCGGTTCGTTTGCACCGCGCGAATACTTGTTCGACATGGTGATCACGCTGGTGTTCGGCGTGCTGGGCTATATCTGCCGCAAGACCGACTATCACGTGGCGGCGCTGCTGATCGGCGTCATTCTCGGCCCGTTCATCGAGCAGTACCTGATGCGCGCGCTGCGCATTTCGCAAGGGCACGTGAGCATTCTGTTCTCGTCGACGCTGGGCAACATTTTGTGGGCAATGCTGGTGCTGACCGTGCTGGTCCCGGTGTTGCGGCAGTGGTGGCGGAAAAAGGTTGTGTCGGGTGCGTCTGCGTAGGGTGGTCGGCGGCCTTGCGCAGCGGCCCAGGGCGCTGCGATGACGGATGCGTGGTAACCGGTGAGGTGTTGAAGCAGTCAACGGAAACACCTGTTGTAACAACGAGAAGGAAGGAGAGTGGAATGTCTGAATCGAAGAAGCCGGCGACACGCCGGGAATTTCTGAAGGTTTCGGCCGCGGTCGGGGTGAGTCTGGGGCTGGCGCCGCTGCGCCATGCGGCGGCGGCCGGAAAGTTTCCGGATCATAATCTGGATGTCGTGGTTCCGACGCGCGAGGGCGGTGCGGCGGACCGGTTGGCACGCACGTTCTGCGACGTGTGGTCGAAGCACATCGGCGCCAAGTTCGAGTTCAAGTTCTATCCGGGCGCGTCGGGCGAAGTGGGCTATGAAGTGTATCTCGGCAAGCGGGCACACGACGGCTACAACCTGCTGTTCGGCAACATGGGGCCGGAGACGATCATGTACGTGGTGCAGAAGCCGCCGTACAAATATCCGCAGGACTATGTGTATTTCTGCCGTGTCGACGTCGACGACAGCGTCGTGTTCGTGCCGCAGCGCAGCCCGTTCAAGACGCTGAAGGATCTGGTGGCGCACGCCAAGCAGCAGACGGTGTCGGTGGCGACCAGCCGGCTGCCGCACCCGGCGTCTATCGGCATGCTGGCGCTGGCGGAGGCGACCGGTGCGAAGTTCAACCTGGTGCCGTACGGCGGTGGCAATCCGACACTGAGCGCGGTGATTACCGGGGAAGTGGAATGCGGCATCCTGCCTGCCAGTGTCGCGATCCGCGCCGGCGATCAAGTGCGCATACTGGGTGTGTTCAGCGATGAGAACAAGCTGGCCGCCCAGATGAACGGTGCGCCGTCGGTGAACAAGGTGTTCGGCACCCACATTCCGGATCTGCCGTCCGCGCATGCGTGGGCGATTCACGCCGACGTGCTGAAGAAGTACCCGGATCGTTTCGAGAAGCTCAATGCCACGGCAAAGGCAGTGTTCACCGACCCGAAGTACAAGGAGGTGTACCTGAAGACTAAGGCGCCGTGGGAGGCCATCCAGTACGGCGATCGCGCAGTCTGCGAAAAATACGCTGACAACATGATCAAGCTCGCCGACCGTTACCGCGGCGTTATTTCCGCAAGCAGACGAAAGAAGTGATGTTCCCGGAAATCGGCGGTCGCGGTTGAAGGGCGTTCAGGTGCCGGTATATTTTCCGGCATCTTGCGGCGCCATGCCGCTGCCTGCGTCTTCACAGCGCCGGCGCCAGTTTTCGGTGATCGCCTGATTGCGGGCGCAACTCTGGAAGCGCTGCTTTGCCTGCGCATGTTGTCCCAGCGCATCCAGCGCGCGCCCGTACGCATATTGATACCAGCCCGCCGCGGCATAACGCTTGCCCTGGTCGAGTGATGTGCGCGCCTGCTTCGCGTCGTTCAGCTGCAGGCTCAGCGAAACGCTGCTGCGAAGCGCCGTTTCGGCACGCGGGTCGTGCGCTAAGGAAAGGCGGGTGAACGCCTTGTCCCATTCATTGCGCTCCTGCGGAATCATGTGCAACGCATGAAAAAACAGCACGCGCAGAAGGTGGGGTTGTGCGCTGTGCGCATCCAGGCGCTGCAGATATGCGGCAATCGGCAGCACAAATGGCGCCGCGTTCGCTGCAACCAGGTCGGTGGCGGCCTTGACCAGAGCCGCGGCTTCCTGTTTGGCCGTCAGCGCATCGAGCACTTGCTGCGCGGAATTGCTTTCGATGCCGTGATCCAGCCCCCGGTACTGCTTGATATAGAGGCGCAGCCCGTGCACGGCGGCAGTTTTGCTGCTGTAGAGCAGGAGCAGCGCCTGTTCGAACTTGAGGTCGTGCAGCCACGGATCCATGCGATAAGCGCGATCGAGTGCGGCGCGTGCCGCCGGGATGTTCCCTGCCAGTTCATAGGCAAGACCGAGGCGCGATGCGGTGCGCCAGTCGACGCCCGCATTCAGCGCCGCGCTCAGATGGTTTATCGCACGGTGATATTTCCCCATGATCAGATCGACGTGGCCAAGCAGGGCGACCGCGTCGGCGCGTTCGGGGTAGGCGCCGATCGTCGGCTCCAGTACCGCCTGCGCCGCCGCAAGCTGGCCGCGCTGCGCGAGTTCGCGCGCCACCGAGATCAATTCATGCGGGACCAGCACGCTGCTGCCGACAGTGTGGACGATGTTCAGCGTGGCGGCGCGGACCGCATCGATGTTGTTCTGGTCCGCCGCATCGGTCAGCACCTTGAACGCACGGTCAAGCGCCTGCATGTCATCGGCAGCGGCTGATGCCGATGACAGCGGCGCGGCCGGGTGGCTGTCGCGGAATAGCGGCCGCTCGGCGGACGCTGCTGCCGTTCCTGCCGGCTGGCAGATCAGAAATGCCGCATACAAACCGGCGGCCCAATCGCGGATATCAGCCATGTGACATCCCTCATCTTGAGCCGGGAACGCCGATTCCGCGTTCCCGCAGGAGAGCGGACCCGGATTACATTACGCCGTCGGCGGGAGGTGTCAAGCAACGGGCGTGTGTGGCGTGCGCACCGGCTGCGGGCGGTCCGCCACGAGCCGGGAAGCCTGCCGCCGCACGATGTTTCCTGGCAGTGGTTCCAATCTTACGCGCCTGGCAATGAGACAGAAGATTGCCGCGCGGGTTCAGGCGGCATCTGCCGGAACGGCGACGCCACGATAGAGTTCGCCGCCAATGCGTGGCACGCCCTGCAGCAGGTAACGGTCAAGCTGCCGGATGCCGAGACCGCCGGCGCTGACCAGAAGGTCGATCCGGCGGTTGAGATTGCAGCCGCAGCCGACGACGCGCTGAATCGGGTTGAGGCGGTCCTGCCAGCGCGCCGTCCGCGCATCGTCGCTGCGGCCGTGTTCGAGAAATATGAACCGCCCATCCGCTTTCAGCACGCGCCGGATTTCACGCAGCGCGGCGCGCGCGTCGGCTATGGTGCACAGCGTGAATGTGCTGACCACGCAATCGAAGCGGCCGTTTTCGAACGGCAGCGCTTCGGCGCCACGCCGTACGATCTCCACTGGCATCGCGGCGTCAGCGATACGCTGCGCAACCCGTGACTCCAGCAATGTCGCCGGTTCGAGCGCGGTGAGCCGCGTCACCGCACGCGGATAGCACGGCAGATTGAGGCCGGTGCCAAAACCGATCTCGAGTACGTGGCCAAATGCCGGAAGCAGGGCGGCGGTGCGCTCCGTGCGAACGCGCGGCGTGCGCATCGTCCAGTCCATCAGATGCGGAAACACGTGATCCGCGTACCATGACATCGCCGTTTCTCCAGCCCCGTTGC
>JBDZVW010000071.1:0-1814 GCA_040255885.1 Betaproteobacteria bacterium | reverse complement strand
GCTACGCATGTTAGCCTCCGCCGCAAGTAAAGAATTTTTAGGGTTCAAAAAATTCTTTTACCTTGTCCATCCATGATTTGGCGCGGGGGGTGTGCTTGCCTTCGTCGCTGTGGCTGATCTGTTCCAGTTCGAGCAGCAGTTCGCGCTGGCGTGCGGTGAGGTTGATCGGCGTTTCGACGACGACGTGGCACAGCAGGTCGCCGCGGCTGCTGGAGCGGATGCCCTTGATGCCCTTGCCGCGCAGCCGGAATATCTTGCCGGTCTGGGTTTCCGACGGGATCTTGATCTTGGCCGAACTGTCGAGCGTCGGAATGTCGATTTCGCCGCCGAGCGCCGCCGTCGTGATGCTGATCGGCATTTCGCAATGCAGGTCGTTGTGGTCGCGCGTGAACACCGGATGCTGCGTGATGTGGATGACCACATAGAGGTCGCCCGCCGGGCCGCCATTGACGCCGGCTTCGCCTTCGCCGGAGAGCCGGATGCGGTCGCCGTCATCGACGCCGGACGGGATGCGCACCGACAGTGTCTTGTGCTGCTTGATGCGTCCGGCGCCGTGGCAGTCGCCGCACGGACTGGTGACGACGCGGCCGCTGCCGTGGCACTTCGGGCATGTCTGCTGAATCGAGAAGAAGCCCTGCTGCATGCGGACCTGGCCGTGGCCGCCGCAAGTGGGGCAGGTGCTGGGCGAGGTGCCGGGGCGCGCGCCGCTGCCGTGGCACGTCGCGCATTCGGCCATCGTCGGGATGCGGATCTTGGTTTCGGTGCCGCGCGCGGCGTCTTCGAGCGAGATCTCGAGGTTGTAGCGCAGGTCGGCACCGCGGTAGACGTTCGAGCGCCCGCGCCCGCTGCCGAAGATGTCACCGAAGATGTCGCCGAAGGCTTCGGCGAAACTGCCGAAGCCGGCGCCGGCGCCGGCTGCAGCGGAAGGATCGACCCCGGCATGACCATACTGGTCATAGGCCGCGCGCTTGTTGGGGTCGGTCAGGATTTCGTACGCTTCCTTCGCTTCCTTGAAGTGCTCCTCGGCTTTCGGATTGTCCGGATTGCGGTCCGGATGATATTTCATCGCCAGCTTGCGGTATGCCTTGCGGATCACATCTTCCGACGCGTCGCGATTGATGCCGAGAATTTCGTAGTAGTCGCGTTTGGCCATTTTCTAATTTTCACCACAGAGGCACAGAGGCGCGGAGAAAAGCGAACGCATATGCAACAAATACCGGAGGCGCACGCGGGTACTCCCGCGTGCGCCCCTGCAGTTCCTGGTTACGATCAAAAGTTTCTGTCTCTGTGTCTCTGTGCCTCTGTGGTCGAATCTTTCACTTCTTGCCGTCCTTGATTTCCTCGAATTCGGCATCCACCACGTTGCCGTCGTCGGTCTTTTCACCGCTGTTGCCGTCCCCGCCGCCGCTGGTGCCGCCGGCGGCGCCAGCCTGTGCCGAATTCTGCTCGGCATACATCTTTTCGGCAAGCTTGTGAGCCGCTTCAGCCAGCGCCTGCGTCGCCGCCTCGATCTTGTCCTTGTCGTTGCCTTTCAGCGCTTCTTCCGCGTTCTTCAGCGCTGTCTCGATCCTGGATTTTTCATCGCCGCTGATCTTGTCGCCATGCTCGGCGAGCGACTTCTTCGTCGAATGCACCATCGCGTCGCACTGGTTGCGGGCGGTCACCAGTTCCAGCGCCTTACGGTCTTCCTCGGCATGCGCCTCGGCGTCCTTCACCATGCGCTGGATCTCATCCTCACCCAGCCCGGAGCTGGCCTTGATCGTGATCTTGCTTTCCTTGCCGGTCGCCTTGTCCTTCGCCGACACGTGCAGGAT
>JBDZVW010000403.1:0-2751 GCA_040255885.1 Betaproteobacteria bacterium | reverse complement strand
GCAGCGTGGTTTCGGCAACAGGCCGCGGCAGCACCTTGAGTGAAACTTCGGTGAGCACGCCCAGTGTTCCGAGCGCGCCCGCCATCAGGCGCGACACGTCGTAGCCGGCAACATTCTTCATCACCTGGCCGCCGAAGCGCAGATCGCGTCCACGGCCGTCGAGCATGCGCACGCCGAGCACGAAATCCCGCACCGCCCCTGTCTGGGCACGCCGTGGTCCCGACAAACCGACCGCGACACAGCCGCCGAGCGTCGCGGCCGAACCAAAGTGCGGCGGCTCGAACGCCAGCATCTGGCCTTTTTCAAGCGTCGCCGCTTCGACGTCGGCCAGCGGCGTGCCGGCGCGCACGCTGATCACCAGCTCGGTCGGACTGTAATCGACGATACCGCGATACGCAGTCGTGTCCAAAGTATCGCCCTGTACCGGATGGCCGTAGAAATCCTTGGTACCGCCGCCGTGGATACACAGCGGCCGCTTGTCGGCCGCTGCCGAGCGTACCTGTTCCGACAGTTGTTGAATGATGCTATCCATTCATGACGCCTTTGCGACAGGACTGGCGGTTATCCGTCGCGTCCTGATTTTCTCTGTGTCTCTGTGGTAAAAATTTAAAACCTCGGCAGATCGGGAAACTTTTCCTGCCCCGCATGCACGTGCATCTGCCCAAACTCGGCGCAGCGGTGCAGCGTCGGCACCGCCTTGCCCGGATTAAGCAGGCCGTGCTCGTCGAACGCGTGCTTCACCGCATGGAAGGTTTCGAGTTCGTCTTTTCCGAACTGCACGCACATCTGGTCGATCTTTTCAACGCCGACGCCGTGCTCGCCGGTGATGGTGCCGCCGACCGCGATGCACAGCTGCAGGATTTCGGCGCCGAACTGCTCGGCCTTGTGCGCCTGGTCCGCGACGTTCGCGTCGTACATGATCAGCGGGTGGAGATTGCCGTCACCGGCATGAAACACGTTGGCGCAGCGCAGCCCGTATTTGCGCTCCATTTCGGTGATGCCGATCAGCACGCGCGCCAGCTGCCGGCGCGGTATCGTGCCGTCCATGCAGTAATAATCGGGTGAGATCCGGCCCACCGCCGGAAACGCCGCCTTGCGTCCGGCCCAGAACCGCAGCCGTTCCGCTTCGTCACGCGAGGTGCGCAATTCGCGCGCGCCGCTCGCCTGCATCACTGCCTCGACCTGTGCGATTTCTTCGGCAACTTCTTCGGCGATACCGTCGGATTCGCACAGCAGGATCGCCGCGGCATCGAGCGGATAGCCGGCATTGACGAACGGCTCGACCGCCTGCGTCGCCGGCTGGTCCATCATTTCCAGTCCGGCCGGAACGATGCCGGCGGCGATGATGTTGGCGACCGCGTCGCCGGCCTTGCCGACGTCGTCGAACACCGCCATTACCACCTGCGCGCAATGCGGTTTCGGCAGCAGCTTCACCGTCACCTCGGTCACCACGCCGAGCAGCCCCTCGGAACCGGTCATCAGCGCCAGCAGATCGTAGCCGGCGCTGTCCAGCGCATTCGACCCGATTTCGATGATGTTGCCTTCGATGGTGGCAACACGCAGCTTCAGGATGTTGTGAACCGTCAATCCGTATTTCAGGCAGTGCACGCCGCCGGAATTTTCGGCGACGTTGCCGCCGATGCTGCACGCGATCTGGCTCGACGGGTCCGGTGCATAGTAGAGTCCGTACGCCGCCGCGGCCTGCGAAATTGCGAGGTTGCGCACGCCCGGCTGCACGCGCGCGGTGCGTGACGGCTTGTCGATCTCGACGATGCGCATGAACTTGGCGAGCGACAGCAGTACGCCGTCGCCGGACGGCAGCGCGCCGCCGGAAAGTCCGGTGCCGGCGCCGCGCGCGACCACCGGAATGCGCTTGCCGTGGCAGTAACGCAGCACGCCGCACACCTGTTCCTCGGTCTCCGGCAGCGCGACCACCATCGGCAGCCGGCGATAGGCCGCTAGTCCGTCGCATTCGTACGGCCGCAGGTCCTCGGCGTCGGACAGTACGGCATGCGGCGGCATGAACGCGCGCAGCGCGGCGGCGACTTCAGCCTGCCGCACGTGATCAATGGAGTCGGGAGCGTTCATCGGTGTGAATGAGTCCGTTCGTGGTCATGATCTGCTGGCTGGTCCGTTGCGCCGCCTTCTTGGCGGTGTCGCCTCTGCAATGCCTATCCGTCCGATGGAATTTCGCAGGTGGGTAACGGCCGCGGCACGTGCTGCGCGCGGATCGCCGGCGGCGATTGCATCGAGCAGTTTCCGGTGTTCGCGCTGCGCCATCACGGCCTTGCCCTGCGCGTGCCCGGTATCGCTCCAGGTCGGACGGCGCGAGCTGGTGAACGCCTGGCCGAGAAACTGCACGAAGCGGCCGACGTACGGATTGTGGGTTGCGGCGGCAATCGTGCAATGAAATTCGCCGTCCGCCTGCGCGCCGTCGGTTCCATCGTGCACGCATTGCTCCATGCGTGAAAACGCGCTCCGCATCGCCCGCAGGTCGCGTTCCGTGCGCCGGACTGCCGCCAGTTCCGATGCCGCAACCTCGACCATCTGCCGCAATTCGAAGATCTGCCTCAGGTCGTCAGCGGCGCCATTGCCCCGGTCGAGCCGGAAGCTGGCATGGCCCGGTGTCGGCGTGACGAATACGCCGACGCCTTGCCGGCTTTCGATGAAGCCGTCAAGCTTGAGCTGCGCCAGTGCTTCGCGTATCACGGGCCGCGACACGCCGAGCGAATCCGCAAGCTGGCGCTCGGC
>JBDZVW010000402.1:0-2755 GCA_040255885.1 Betaproteobacteria bacterium | reverse complement strand
CGGATCTACCGCATGCGCTGCGTCGAGGCATGGTCGATGGTGATTCCATGGATCGGCTATCCGCTGTCGGTGCTGATCAAGCGCGCCGAACCGACGGCCAATGCCAAGTACGTGCAGTTCGTCACGCTTTATGACCCGAAACAGTTTCCCGGCCAGCGCGGGTTGCTGCAGGTGCTCGACTGGCCGTACGTCGAGGGTCTGCGCATGGACGAGGCGATGCATCCGCTCGCGATCGTGTGCGTCGGTCTTTACG
Source organism: Betaproteobacteria bacterium (assembly GCA_040255885.1). Classification (GTDB taxonomy): domain Bacteria; phylum Pseudomonadota; class Gammaproteobacteria; order Burkholderiales; family JBDZVW01; genus JBDZVW01. The sequence continues at coordinate 2,502 of JBDZVW010000402.1, read as the reverse complement.
GCAAGGTGCTGCCGAATCCGAACGGCGCGCCGGTGCGCATGGTGGTGCCGTGGAAGTACGGATTCAAGGGTGGCAAGTCGATCGTGAAAATACGCTTCGTCGAAAAGCAGCCCGAAACGACCTGGAACAAGGCCGCTCCGAACGAGTACGGTTTCTATTCGAACGTCAATCCGCACGTCGACCACCCGCGCTGGAGCCAGGCAACCGAACGCCGCATCGGCGAATTTTTCCGCCGCAAGACGCTGATGTTCAACGGCTACGGCGAGCAGGTGGCGCAGCTTTACAGCGGGATGGACATGCGAAAATATTTCTGATGAGTTTCTCCCGGATCGATCCGCACGTGTTCAAATGGCTGAAGGCGGCCGTATTCGTGGCATGCCTGTGGCCGCTGGCGCGGCTGGTGTGGCTGGCGTTCGATGACGGGCTGGGCGCCAATCCGATTCAGTTCATCGAGCACACCCTCGGCGACTGGATCCTGATTTTCCTGGCGATCACGCTAAGCGTCACGCCGCTGCGGCGTCTGTTCAACTGGCAATGGCTGCTGCGCCTGCGCCGCATGTTCGGACTCTATGCATTTTTCTACGCGGTGCTGCATTTCGTCGCCTATATCGGCCTCGACCAGTTCTTCGACTTTGATGCGATCCTGAAAGACATCATCAAGCGGCCGTTCATTACGGTGGGTTTTTCCTGTCTGGTGCTGATGGTGCCGCTGGCGGCGACCTCCACCAATGCGATGGTGCGGCGGCTGGGCGGGCGGCGCTGGCAGCAGCTGCATCGGCTGGTGTATCTGATCGCGATCGGTGGCGTGATCCACTTCTGGTGGGAGGTCAAGAAAGACATCACCGATCCGCTGATTTATGCGGTGATATTCGCGGTGCTGCTGGCCATCCGCATCGGATTCCATTTCGCCGGCGCACATCCGCGCCGGCAGCGGTTTACCGCGCTACGTAATGCAGAATCGGCGGAGTGATCGAATCGTGAATGCCGTAGCGTTGTAGTGTCCTGCAACAACGGCAGCAAATGACGGGAAGCGGACGGTCGCGTCCATCCCCGAATTGAAAATGGGGCCGGTGAACCGGCCCCATCATTCCCGGACAGCTGCTAGCGCTTCTTTGCGGCCGACTTCCTCGCTGCAGGTTTTTTCCTTGCAGCGGGTTTTTTCGCGGCTGTCTTGCGAGCAACCGTTTTTTTCGCCGGTTTCCGTGCCGCGGTCTTGCGAGTCGCTTTCTTGGCGGCCGGCTTTCTGGCCGTGGTTTTCCGCGCAGCTGCCTTTTTAGCCGGCTTTTTCGCAGCGGTCTTGCGCGCAGCCGTTTTCTTCGCGGCCGGCTTTTTCGCTACGGTTTTCCGGGTTGCCGTTTTTCTTGCAGCGGGCTTTTTAGCAGTGCTTCTTTTTGCGGCGGGCTTTTTGGCCGCGGCAGTTTTTTTCTTTGTTGCCATTGGCATCTCCTTCTATGGTTGACATGGCATCATTCACGTACAGATTTTTTGCTGTACTCCCGAACATCCGCCGCACGATCGTCGCATCGTTCGTTCTCGAATTTTTCGAGAGAAATCATGCCCGGTGCGCCAATTCTATTCCACTGTCAAAAAACAATGCAACAGTTTTCACTGTCAATTCATCGCGAAAGTCGCGAATGATGCATCTTCACAACACAGAATTTTTCGCGTGATCGACGAAATGAGCGATCGTGTTGTGCGTCTGATCACATGCGCGAACGCGGATTACGGCAACCGTTTTTCGAGTGCGTAGAGTTGCGCGAGCGTTTCGCGTTCGCGAATGAGATGAACGTCCGCGCCGTCGATCATCACTTCCGGCGCACGCGGACGCGTGTTGTAGTTGGAACTCATGCTCATGCCGTAGGCGCCGGCGCCCAGCACCGCGAGCAGGCTGTCCGCCGTGAGTGCAAGCGCGCGATCACGCGCCAGGAAGTCGCCGCTTTCGCACACCGGGCCGACGACGTCGTAAATCGTGCGCGGTGCATCGCTGCCGCCGACCGGGACAATCTCGTGCCACGCATCGTAGAGCGCGGGGCGCATCAGATCGTTCATCGCCGCGTCGACGATCGCGAAATTCTTCGTATTGCCGTGCTTCAGGTATTCGACCTGCGTCAGCAGCACGCCGGCGTTGCCGACCAGTGCGCGGCCGGGTTCGAGCAGCAGCGTCTGCGTCCGCCCGCCGAGACAGGCGAGCAGCGCGCGTGCATAGTCACCCGGCGCCGGCGGTACTTCATCACGGTAACGAATGCCGAGGCCGCCGCCGAAATCGATATGCGACAGCATGATGCCGGCACTCTCCAGCCGATCCACCAGCGCCAGGATTTTTTCGGCCGCAGCCAGAAAGGGCGCCAGCTCGGTGAGCTGCGAGCCGATGTGGCAGTCAATGCCGGTTATTGCCAGGTGCGGCAGTGACTGTGCCCTGCGGTAAAGATCGAATGCGTCGCGGTACGGAATGCCGAACTTGTTCTTGTCGAGACCGGTCGCGATGTAGGGATGGGTGCCGGC
>JBDZVW010000401.1:0-2758 GCA_040255885.1 Betaproteobacteria bacterium | reverse complement strand
TGTCCCACCGACAGCCCCGTCGTGCCGTAGCCGAGGGCGGTGACCACTCCGGCCAGCTCATGGCCGGGGATCGACGGTGTTCGGTCATGGTCGCGGCGATCGGTCCAGGTCGAGGGCCATGCCATCTCGGTCGGGACGAATCCCGACGCATGAATCTGAACGATGACGTCGTTTATCGCTGCCGGCGGCTCGGGGCGCTCGGCCAGCTTCATCCCGGCCGTTCCCGCAGCCTGGTCCGTCACAATGATCGCCTTCATGGAAATTCTCTCCTTCTCTCCACGGCCAGTTGAGGGCTTATTGTAGTTTTGCATGAGCGCCGTGTGGTCTCGAAATGGTTCTGATTCGTCCATATGTGCGAATTGCCTCATAATTGCCCGCATGTTCGAATCGCGTTCATCTGCACACGTGATTCTGGATCACTTGCTGGCGGTCCTTGACATCGGTGTGACCCATTTCTCGGTCTGCGACGTACGTGATGGCTGGGGGATGCGCTTTGACGCCGGCAAGACGGCGAGCCTGCATTACTGCCTCGAAGGCGTCGGCACACTGGCTGTTCATGGCGCGCCGCCCATTCAATTTGAGCCGCATACTTTCGTACTCCTGCCGCCGGCAGTTGCATATGGTCTGGAAAGTGCCTCGCCAAAACCGGTGCGGCTCGAGCTTCACACGCGCTTGCGCGGGTTGTCGTCACGCGAGTCGGTTCCAACACTGACGATTGGCGAAGGTCAACAGGGCTTTGCTACGGCGTGCGGTGAACTGCATGTCGGATTGGCCGGCGGGTCGGACCTTTTCACCGCGTTGGGCGAGCCACTGGTCGTGCGCTTTGACGGCACCGGGTTACGGGACCAGTTTGTGATGCTGCTGGCCGAGTCGTCCCGGCCGGGAGTGGGATCACGTGTGCTGACCGAGGCGTTGCTCAAGCAATGTCTGGTATTGGCGTTGCGGCGCTGGATCGAGCTTGACGCCTCGCCATTACCCTGGTTGGCGGCCATGGCCGACGCGCGGCTGAGTCGTGCATTGCACGCTATTTTCGAGCATCCTGCCGTCGCATTTACAGTGGACGGTCTCGCGCTGATCGCGGGCATGAGCCGTTCGGCGTTTGCCGCCGCATTCCAGCGCGCCTTTGGTCAATCGCCGATGAGCCTGGTCAAGCTGGTGCGGCTGCGTCGTGCGAGTGACCTGTTGATTACCACGGCGCTTCCGGTGGCAGAAATCGCCAAACGGGTCGGATTCTCCAGCAGAAGCAGTTTTTCTGTCGCGTTCAGTCAACTTCATGGAATGGATCCAAGTCGCTTCCGCCGCAAGTTCACAGTGACTGCAAAAGGACAGCGGAGATCTAGCAGTCGGCAACGCGGGTCTTCATCGGGCCATCCGATGCCCGACTGATTTGCAGTGGTGTGCCCATGAACTGCCGGCGGCGCGACCGCCAACGCAGCGCCTTACCTGGGCCGATGCACGACTCTGACCTTCCCGCTGTTTCCGCCTCCGCAGAACAACTGATCACCGCCATCGGATTCGATTCCCGACACGCCGACTCCGGGCGGCATGTCGAGACTTTCGAGTACTTCTCCGGTTTGGGGATCGATCCGTCTCAACTCACTCGCGTCACCTTCCCAGGTGCCGTGCCAGAGCTGGCCGTCGGTCCAGGTGACGCCGGTGACGAAGCGGTTGGATTCGATCGTGCGAAGAATCGTCCCGGTTTCGGGATCGATCTGATGGATCTTGCGAGCGCGGTACTCGCCGACCCACAGCGTTCCTTCGGCCCATGCAAGCCCCGAATCACCGCCGCCGCCGGGCGCCGGAATCGTGGACAGTACGTGGCCGGTCTGCGGGTCGATCTTCTGGATACGGCTCTCGGCGATTTGATACAGATGGCGGCCGTCGAAAGCCGTTCCCGCATGCGCGGCGACGTCGATCGAGCGCGATGCTTTTCCGTTCGCCGGATCGAAGGCGGTCAAGCCGTCTCCGGTGGCGATCCAGACTTGCCTGCCGTCAAACGTGACGCCATGCACGTTGTCGACGCCCAGAGATTCATACTCGCGGACGATGTTGGCTGCTGATCGTTTCATGTTTCGTCTCCCGATTGTTCGATAGTCGCTCGGTAGTCGAATCCTAGCCGCCTGGCAGCGCAGCAGGGAGTAACAAGGCCGTCGCGAATCCCGGCACGGGCGGTGTCATCCAGCGGCGCGCCCGCCCGCGACCGAACGATTGCACCTTGCCCGCGGCCGCCAGCGCATCGAGCGCCCGCTGCACCGTGCGCTGGCTGGCTCCAAGCGCAAGCGCCAGCGCCGAGCTCGACCACGATTCGCCGTCGGCGAGAAACGCGAGCACCGCCGCGTGCTTTTCGGCGACCGGCCGCTCCAGCACAACGACCTCGCGTGCGCGGCGCGTCACCAGCACGAACCCTTGCTGCGTTGCATTGACGCCGGCCAGCGGCCGCAGCGCCGTGCGCAGCCGTCCGATTTCGACCCGCAGCCGCGCACGATGCGTCTCATCGGAGAATTTGGTGTTGAATGCCAGCGTGATCAGCATGCGCCTCGGCACGTCGGCGGGCCACGCTTTGCCCAGCGCACGTGCGAGCGCGAACAGCACCGGACGGGTTGCAAGCGGAACCACGGTGTGTGCGCTGCGCACGGCGTGGCGGCATGCATCCACGACCAGCGCCTGCGATGCCAGCAGCGTTTCGACCTCGTCGAGCAGCAACTGCCGTTCCTCACCGTGCGCGATCAGACGTGCTGCAGGTGTATCAAGCGCCACG
>JBDZVW010000400.1:0-2768 GCA_040255885.1 Betaproteobacteria bacterium | reverse complement strand
TGTCGCTGCATGCACCGAACGACGAGCTGCGCGACCGGCTGGTGCCGATCAACCGTAAATATCCGATTCGCGAGCTGCTGGCGGCTTGCGTGCGCTACATCGAAAAGGCGCCGCGCGATTTCGTGACCTTCGAATACGTGATGCTGGAAGACGTGAACGACGGCGCCGCCCACGCGCGGGAACTGGCGGCACTGGTGCGCGACGTGCCATGCAAGATCAACCTCATTCCGTTCAATCCGTTTCCGGATTCGGGCTTCGAGCGCTCCGGCCGCGACGCGATAACGCGCTTCCAGCAGGTGCTGATGGCCGCCGATATCGTAACCACCGTGCGCCGCACGCGCGGCGACGACATCGATGCCGCCTGCGGGCAACTTGCCGGTCAGGTGCAGGATCGCACCCGGCGTAAACTGCGGCGCCTGGCGGAGGCGGTGAAATGAACAGTTTCATGCTGGCGGCATGTGCCGCGGCGACACTATGGCTCGCCGGCTGCGCGACGCGGCCGGCCGAAGGGCCCGACTACGGCGTGCAGGGTAACGAGAGTGCGGCGCAGCAGCGTGCGCGCGCCCACACGGATCTGGGGGTCAGCTATTTTCAGGTCGGCAGCACCGGCGTCGCGCTGCAGGAATTGCAGGACGCGGTTCAGGCCGATCCCGACTACGGTCCGGCCTACAACGGGCTAGGGCTGGTGTACATGAAGCTGAACCAGAACATCAAGGCGGAACGCGCATTTCAGCGCGCGCTCAGCATCAATCCGAATGATTCGGAAGCGAACAACAACTACGGCTGGTTTCTGTGCCAGACCGGACACGAGTCGGAATCGATCAAGTATTTCGTCGGCGCGCTCAGGAATCCTCTCTACCGGACGCCGTACAAGGCCTACATCAACGCTGGTGTGTGCTCGAAGAAAGCCGGCGATCTTGCCAGTGCGCAGGATTTTTTTCTGAAGGCGCTCCACTATCGGCCGAGCCAGTCCGACGCGCTCTACAATCTGGCCGATATTTTTTATGCGCATGGCAATTACGGACAGGCGAAGAGCTATCTCGACCGCTATGACCGGCTGGCGCGGCCCACCGCGAAATCGCTGTGGCTGGGGGCACGTATCGCCCATCGCCTTGGCAACAGCGTTTCGGAGGCGCAGTATGCGAGTGCATTGCGTCAGAACTTTCCCGGGTCGGACGAGGCCAAAGCGCTGATGAACGGACAATTTCAATGAATGGGCCGGTTGAACACGTGATTCCGCAGATGGATTACGAGTCCACCGGCGGCCAGCTCGCGGCGGCGCGTCAGCATTACGGGCTGACGGTCGCCGATGTCGCGCGCCAGCTCAAGCTCAATGTGCGGCAGGTCGAAGCGCTCGAAGAGGATGCCTACGAGCAACTGCCGGGGCCGGTGTTCGTGCGCGGCTTCGTGCGCAACTATGCGCGCTTCCTGGGGCTCGATCCGGAGCCGCTGCTGGCCTATGCCGAGCATCACATGCCGCGGCAGCGGCCGGTGGACGAACCGTTCTCGCCGTCGCGCGCCGTGCCGTTTTCCGGCGAGCGCGAAAATCACCTCAGCCGCTACATGATCGTCATCGTGCTGCTGATCGCCGGCGTGCTGGTGTTCGAGCTTTATCATTACAAACCGCAGCACACCGCCGAAAAGACGCTGTTCGAGCCGGGTCGGCTGCGCGAAGCGCCGCCACCGGCCCGCAAGCCTGCCGTGGCCCCGGCGCAGATGGCGGCCACGGTGCCGGCCGGTGCGGCCGCCACGCCGTCGCCCGCAACACCGCCGGGCGCACCAGCCGCCGATTCCGGAGCGGCTCCGGCGGCCGGCGCCGAGTCGTCTGCGGCAGCAGAAGGCACCGGCGATGCGGCGGCTCCCGCTGCGGCGGCGCCCAGCCAGGCCGATGCCGCTGCGTCGAATGCTGACAACGGCACCACGGCCTCGCAACAGACACAACCGGCGGCGTCGGATAGTGCCGCGGGCACTGCCAGCGCGGCCTCCGCAGCGGCCACCGCTGCTCCGGCACAGGCGGCGCTTCCGCCCGGCGAGAAGCAGCTGCACCTGGTGTTTCACAAGGATTCGTGGGTCGAAGTGCACGACAAGGATGGCAAGCGCATTTTCTCGAAGCTCAATCCGGCCGGTACCGAGCAGACGATTACCGGCACACCACCGTTTTCGCTGGTGATCGGTAATGCCGCCGGCGTCACGCTGACCTACGGCGGAAAGCCGGTCGATCTCGCGCCGCATACCAAGACCACGGTGGCGCGCTTTACGCTCGAGTAGGCGATGGAATACGGATACAGTGCGCGGCGCAAGAGTTGTCCGGTAAAAGTCGGCGCGCTGACAATCGGCGGCGGCGCGCCGATCGTCGTGCAGTCGATGACCAACACCGATACCGCCGACGTCGAGGCGACGGTGCGGCAGGCGACGGCACTGGCGCAGGCCGGATCGGAACTGGTGCGCGTGACCGTCAATACCGCGGAGGCTGCCGCCGCGGTGCCGGCAATTCGCGAGCGGCTCGATGCGACGGGTGTCGAGGTGCCGCTGATCGGCGACTTTCACTTCAACGGCCATCGCCTGGTCACGCAATTTCCGGAATGCGCGCAGGCGCTGGCGAAGCTGCGCATCAATCCCGGCAACGTCGGCCGCGGCTCGAAACGCAACGAGCAGTTCGCGACGCTGATCGATGCCGCGTGCCGCTATCGCAAGCCGGTGCGCATCGGGGTCAACTGGGGCAGCCTCGATCCGGCGCTGCTGGCGCGCATGATGGACGACAACGGCCG
>JBDZVW010000399.1:0-2774 GCA_040255885.1 Betaproteobacteria bacterium | reverse complement strand
ACTCGAGGATGTCGGTAAGCACGATCGAATCCACCGGGCAGCTCTCCTCGCAGAATCCGCAATAGATGCACTTGAACAGGTCGATGTCGTAGCGCGTGGTGCGGCGAGTGCCGTCCGAAGCACGCGGCCCCGAGTCGATGGTGATCGCGAGCGCCGGGCACACCGCCTCGCACAACTTGCAGGCGATGCAGCGCTCCTCGCCGTTCGGATAGCGGCGCAGCGCGTGCAGGCCGCGGAAACGCACCGAACGCGGGATCTTCTCCATCGGGAAGCGCATCGTGAACTTGGGCTTGAACATGTACTTGAGCGTCACGCCCAGGCCGATGGCGAGCTCGATCAGGAGCAGGCTCTTGAAGTAGTGGATGACGCGTTTCATGGTGCGGAATGGTCTCGATACCCGACTGATGGCTCAACTGACTGTTGACACGGATCAGGAAACAAAACAAAAAATCAAAGGCTTTTTCGACACGGATAAATGCAGATAAAAGCGGATCGAAGGCAAAGCAAAACAGCAACATCAAGGAAATCAGCAAGACGGATGTTCCAGGCTTTTGCTTGATCCGCGTCCATCCGCGTCAAAAAAAGCTTTCCCACACTAGTGCCCAATGGTCACGACACCGAAATACTTGAACAGGCCCGCCACGAAGATCCACACGATCGAAATCGGGATGAAGACCTTCCAGCCGAGCCGCATGATCTGGTCGTAGCGGTAACGCGGGAAGGTCGCGCGCAGCCACAGCAGCGAAGTCGCGAAGAAGAAGAACTTCGCGAACAGCCACCACCAGCCCGGCGCCGACAGCCCGCCGAGGCCCCAGCCCTGGAAGGGACTGAGCCAGCCGCCCATGAAGAAGATCGACACCAAGAACGACATCAGGATCATGTTCGCGTATTCGGCGAGGAAGAACAGCGCGAACGCCGACCCCGAATACTCCACGTGGAAGCCCGCCACGATTTCCGATTCGCCCTCGGCCACGTCGAACGGCAGGCGGTTGGTTTCGGCCACGCCCGAGATGTAGAACACCAGGAACATCGGCAGCAGCGGCAGCCAGAACCAGTCGAACAGGCCCTTGCCGCCTGCCTGTGCCTCGACGATCGCGGTGAAGTTGAGGCTGCCCGCCAGGATCAGCACGCACACCAGCGCCATGCCGATGCAGATTTCATAGGAGATCATCTGCGCGGCCGAACGCATCGCGCCCAGCAGTGCGTAGCGCGAGTTGGAGGCCCAGCCCGCGAGGATGATGCCGTACACGCCCAGCGAACTCATCGCCAGCACGTACAGCACGCCGGCGTTGACGTTGGCCAGCACGAAACCGCCGCCGTTGAACGGAATCACCGCCCACACCGCCAGCGCCGGGATCACCGAAAGCAGTGGCGCGGTGAAATACAGGAAGCGATTGGCATTGGTGGGGACGATCACTTCCTTGATCAGCAGCTTCACCACGTCCGCGAAGGCCTGCAGCAGGCCGAACGGACCGATCTTGTTCGGCCCGATCCGCACGTGCATCCAGCCGATCACCTTGCGCTCCCACCACACGTACATCGCCACCGCGATGATCAGCGGCACGGCAATCGCGAGGATCTTGCCGAGCGTCAGGCCGAAGATCATCAGGTCGTAAGTCGCACTCATGCGCGGCTCCCGGAAAGCGGGAACGGGGAACGGAGAACGGGGAACCACGGCATCCGCGGAATCGGGCTTTTCGTCCCTGTTCCCTGTTCCCTGTTCCCGTTGTTGTTCTTGGGCTTCATGCGGCCACCGCCTTGATGGTGAGGGCCGCGCCATACGGCGGCAGCGCCGCGGTCGCCGCATGTCCCGCCTCGATCCAGGCGCAGCCTTGGGGGACCGCCGCGTCGACGATCACCGGGAGCTGTACGCCGTCCACGTCAGCCTTGATGCCTTCGAGCAGGCCCAGCGCGCGCGCATCGTCCGCGCAAAGGCGCAGCGCCGGCGCCCGGTTCAACGGATGCTTCTGCAACGCCGTGGCGCGCCGCACCACCGCGTCGGTGCGATAGATGCCGACCGTCGCGAGACGTACCAGCTTGCCCTCTGCGGTCGGGATGCGCGCCGACAGCCGTTGTTCCGGTCCCCGGTCCCCGGTCCCCTGTCCCGACAAGTCGGCGACGATACGCCCATGCACGTCCTCGATGTCGACGAAATCGAAACCGTCGACACCGAGCGCCGCGCCCAGTGCGCGCAACACCTTCCAGCCCGGCCGCGCCTCGCCCGGCAGTCCGGCGCCCGCGCCGACCGACTGCAGGAAACCGTCGACGTTCACGTAGGTGCCGTCGATCTCGGGCGGCAGGCCGATCGGCAGGATCGCATCGGCGGTGCGCTTGACGCCCTCGCAGGCATAGCCGCCCGCGTACACGTAGAAATCGGCCGCCTCGCGCGCACGGTCAAACGCCGCCGGCGCGAATGTGTCCTGCGATCCGGTTTGCCAGGTGACCAGCGCCTTCGGCGGCTGATCGAGGATGGCCTTGGCACCACCCGGCGTCTGCGCGCCGACGCGCGCCAGGCCGATCGCATTGGCCCCGCATGGCAACTCGTCGTATGCGCTGCCGGTGGCTCGCGCAATGCCGCGCGCCAGCGAACGCAACCACGATGCCTGCGGGTGCTGCACGGCGGCCTCGCCGAGGATCACGACGGACGATCCGGCGTCGCGCAATGCAGCGATCCACCGGTGCGCTTCCTCGTGATCGTCGGCGGCGCCGATCGCATCGGCCAGCGCGCGGTCGTCGCTCTGCACGCCGGCAGCTTTCGCGGTGCAGAGCATCGC
>JBDZVW010000398.1:0-2777 GCA_040255885.1 Betaproteobacteria bacterium | reverse complement strand
CATGGCCGAGCATGTGCGGCAGATAGAACAGCGGATAGGAACTGCCCTGCCATTCGACGTTCTCGCTCGCGCGCAGCTGCGGAACTTCGGCCGCCCGCACGTCCTTCACGTGTTCGATCAGTGAAGCCGGGATCGCGTAGGTGCGGCGGGCGACCGACACCAGCACCACTTGCGCCACCGCGAGCGTCAGCGGCAGATAAACCGTGAATGCCGCACCGCGACCGCTGCGGGTCGTGGTTTCGACGCGGCCGCCGAGCGCGGCAATTTCGTTTTTCACGACGTCCATGCCAACGCCGCGGCCCGCGATCTCAGTCACCTTGTCCGCGGTCGAAAATCCGGATGCAAAAATCATTTCCGTCAGGCGCGCGGCATCGACCGTCTGTCCCGGCGCAAGCAGCCCGCGCGCGCGCGCGCGGCGTTCAATCGCATCCAGATCCAGACCGCGCCCGTCGTCGCTGAGGCGAATGACGATCTCGTTGCCTTCCTGCGCCGCGTCGAGCGTGACCCGCCCGGATTCAGGCTTGCCGGACGCGACGCGCTGTTGCGGCGCTTCGATGCCGTGAGCGATCGAATTGCGCACCATGTGTTCGAGTGGTGCGACGATACGCTCGAGCACGCCGCGGTCAAGCTCGACCTCGGAGCCGTGCACCACGAGCTGCGCCTTCTTGCCCAGTTCGTGCGCGGTCTGGCGCACGATGCGATGCAGCCGCTCGGCATGGTGCGCCAGCGGCACCGTCTGCATGCGCATCAGTTCTTCCTGAAGCTCGCGGTTGAGGCGCACCTGGTGCGTCAGCGCCAGTTCGGTCTCGTCGATATTGCCCAGCAGCGACTGCTGCACGGTCGTGATGTCGTGCAGGCTCTCGGCCATCAGCCGGGTCAGCTCGTGCAGTCGCGTATAGCGGTCGAATTCGAGCGGATCGAATGCCTGCTCCTGTTCCGGCGCCAGCGACAGTTGTGCCTGCAGCTGCGTCTCGGCCTGGATTTCTACTTCACGCAATTGCCCGCGCAGGCGCTCGACGCTGTCCGTCAGATCGAGCAGCGAGCGGCGGATCGTCACCATTTCGGTTTCGATGCGGCCGCGCGCGATACTGGTTTCTCCAGCTTCATTTACCAGCCGCTCAACGGTCGACGCGCGCACACGCAGCATGAATTCCGGCGCGGGCGCATCCGGCAGTTCCTCGCGAACAGCGGCAGCCGGCATCGCACCTGCAACAACCGGTGCACCCTCGCTGCGCTGCAGGCGTTCGATATCAGTGGCGAGCCGGTCGAATTGTGCGGTGAGCTTTTCGAAAAAGCGCTCGTCGGCGTTGTTTGCGGCAATGGCGTCGACCACCACCGTTTCCATGTTGTGCGACAGCTCGCCCAGACGCATCAGGCCGGCGGTGCGCGCACCGCCTTTCACTGTGTGCAGCAGGCGCTGCAGCGAATCCGGCGCCAGCCGCTCTGCCGGATGGGCCTGCCATTCGCGCAGATCGCGGCCGATTGCCGGCATCAGCTCCTGCGCCTCTTCCAGGAAAATTCCGAGCACTTCCGGATCGACGTCGTCATGCAATGCGCGGCGGTCCTCGACCCCAATCGGAGAGGGTACGTCGATCGCGTCGTCGATGGCGGCGATTCCTCTCAACTCGCCCGGCTGATCCGCTGCACCCGCGTCGACGGCATTCGCCTTGGCGTCCGCAGCGGCATCGATTTCGGTGATGACCGGTTCGGCATGCTCATCTGCCGCAACGGTCTCCGGCACAGCGGCCGCATCCGCTTCGTCGTCGGCTTCCGCGCCAGGCGCCAGCAACTGGCCGTACATCTCCGTTGCCGGCATTGCGCCGAGCGACGCGTCGGCACGGAATTCGCCCAGCGCCTGCACCAGCGCATCTTCCGGCTGCGGTGCGACGCAATTTGCCACCGCATCAAGCATGCGGCGCAGCGCGGCGACACTGTTCGCCGTCGTTTCGTGTTCCGTGCGCGTCAGCACGCGATCGTCGCCGCGGGTCCGGTTCAGGAAATGTTCCAGTGCTGAGGCCAGCGCGCGCATCGGAACGAATCCGGCGGTTCCGGCACTGCTCGCCAACGTATGCGCGGCACGCACCAGCTCGGCGCTGACCGGCTTGCCGGCCGCGGCGCTTCCGCATTCGCGTTCCAGTACCGCCATGTGCACCGCGGCTTCGTCGGCAAAAATCTCGTACAGCGTGCGCGACAGCGTGGTCTCGCCGACGTGCACCTCATCACCGGCCGTAACGGAATCACTTTCGATAGCCGGACCGCCCGTTTCGATCACGGGAGCCGGTGTCTCGATCAACGCTTCCGGCGCCGGTTGTTCGGCCGGCATCTGCGCAGCCGGTGCTTCTGCCGGCCCGTGCGAGGCTGTGTTCTCAACGGCCGGCGCTACCGGTTTCGGCGCGGCAGCAGGCGCCGCCGGTTTTCCGATTGCCGCGCCATCACGCAACGCCCGCGCATCGGCGACCAGCGCATCGGCATCTATCCGCACCGCGCGGCCCTGCGACAGTTCGGCAACCCAGCCGCCAAACGCATCGTGCGCCCGCGCCACCGTGTCCAGCAGATCCGGTGTCGCCGGCTTGTTGCCTTCCAGCCAGCGATTGAGCAGTTGTTCGATTTCCCAGGCAACCTCGCCCAGGTCGTTCAATCCCACCATGCGGCCGCTGCCCTTCAGCGTATGAAAGCCGCGACGCACCACCGTCAGGCTGTCGCGATCCGCCGGCTGCTGGCAGCACGCCGCCAGATGCTCGTTCACGGTTTCGAGCACTTCGCCCGCTTCGACGAGA
>JBDZVW010000070.1:0-10538 GCA_040255885.1 Betaproteobacteria bacterium | reverse complement strand
CGGTTTCGATCATGATCTCGAAACCGACGCGGCGCTCGCGCTTCACCGCCAGCTCGACCTGGCTCACCAGCATGTCGAGCGCATAGACGTCGGCGGCGACGCCGATTTTCGGAACGAACAGCAGATCGAGCCGCGGACAGTGCTCGACGATCTCGATCACGTCGCGATACATCCACGGCGTATCGAGGCCGTTGATGCGCACATTGAGCGTCTTGCGGCCCCAGTCGATGTCGTTGAGCGCAGCGATCACGTTGCGCCGCGCCTGTTCCTTGTCGTCCGGTGCGACGGCGTCCTCGAGATCGAGAAACACCGCGTCGGCGGTGGTGCGCGCCGCCTTTTCGAACAAGTTCGGATTGGAACCCGGCACCGCCAGCTCGGAACGGTGCAGACGGTTCGTGCGCGGCGGAATTTCAGTGAAGCTCATGATGATTTCCCATGGTCGTCGTTCAACAATTGGTACAAGGCGGAAGAGTCGATTTTACCGCCGTACGCGCCGGTCAGCGCGTCGAATTGCGCGGTCACCGCGCTGCCCGCCGGCAGCGGCAGGCCGATTTCGCGCGCCAGATCCATCACGATGTGCAGATCCTTGTGGTGCAGCCGCGCCTCGATGCCGGCGACGAAATCGCCGTTCAGCATGCGCGGGCCGAGTGCATCGAGCGCACGGCTGGCAGCGAGTCCGCCCAGCAGTGCGTCGCGCACCTTCACCGGATCGGCGCCGAGCCGCCGCGCCAGCGCCAGCGCTTCGGCTGCGCCTTCGATCGCCACCGTGAACGCCAGCTGGTTGCACGCCTTCGCGATCTGGCCGGCGCCGTTGCCGCCGATGTGAATGATCGTCTTTCCCAGACATTCCAGCAGCGGCCGCGCGCGCGCGAAAGTATCGGCGCTGCCGCCGGCCATGATAGCCAGCGTGCCGTCGGCCGCCGCGCTGCCGCCCCCGGATACCGGCGCATCCAGCATGTCGACACCGCGCTGCGCCAGCGCCTGCGCAATACGACGCGTCACGGCAGGCGAAATCGTGCTCATGTCGATCACCAGCAGACCGGAACGTGCACCGTGAATGATGCCGTCATCGGCCAGCACCACCTGCTCGACGTCGGCAGACGCGGTCACCATCGTGAACACCGCGTCACAGCACGCGGCCAGCGCGGCCGGCGAATCACAGACGCGGGCGCCGGCCTCCACCAGCGGCGCCGCCGTCTGCGGCCGGCGCGCGTACAGCGACAGCGCATGGCCGCCCTTCATCAGATTGAGCGCCATCGGGCGGCCCATCACGCCGAGTCCGATAAAACCGATGTTCATGTCGTCTCCTGTCGTTGCCGCGATTGTCTGAGTTCGGCCGCAATAAAATTGACGAATGCGCGAACCCGGGCCGATTCCCGATGACGATGCGCATACACGGCGAAAATATCGGCGCCTGGCGTTTCATAGCCGGGCAGCACGGTCACCAGGCGACCATCGGCGAGGTAGTCATTGATGTCCCACTCCGCGCGCATCAATATGCCGTGGCCATCAAGCGCCCACTTGACGGCGATTTCTCCGTCGTTGGTCGTCAGGCTGCCGCCGATGCGGACGGCCTCCGTCGTGCGTGTGCCGCCCCTGCCCCGCGACAGGCGCCACACGCCGTACGCTTCGTTGCCCTGGCGAATGCCGATGCAATTGTGCTGCGCCAGGTCGCGCGGCGTGCGCGGCATGCCGTGCTTCGCAACATACGCCGGTGACGCGCACAGCAGCCGGCGATTCCGCGCAAGCCGGCGCGCAATCACCCGCGCGTCGGGCGGCTCGCCAAAGCGGATGCAGACGTCGAACGCATCCTCGGTCAGTGGTGGCGGCGCGACCGATAACTGCAATTGCACGTCGACCTGCGGGTAACTGGCGACGAAGCGCGAAATGGCGGGGCCGACGTGACTGCGTCCGAAACCGAGCGTGGCGTTCACGCGCAACAGTCCGCGCGGCGTCTTGCTCGCGCTGCCCAGCAATTCGCCCAGATCGTCGATCTCGCCCAGTATCCGCCGCGCGTGCTCGACGTAGACTTCGCCTTCCGGCGTCAGCGTCATGCGGCGCGTGGTGCGGCTGACGAGCACGACGCCGGCGCGCTGTTCCATGCGCGCCAGGCGCTTGCTCACCGCGGCGGCGGTCAATCCCAGCTCGCGTGCGGCGGCACTCAGGCTGCCCGACGCCGCCAGCGTGGAAAAGAACGCGAGATCGACCGGTTTCACGGCCCCGTACACAGCGCTCACTTTTGAATCGAAGTTAAGAATGCCTTGATTCTAGCATCGGTCGCGGCACTCAAAGCCACGTAAACTTCATGTTACCCAAAGCGATTTGAAGAAACGACACGATGAAAACCTACCGCATTGCGACGATACCGGGCGACGGTATCGGCAAGGAAGTGATCCCGGCCGGACAGCAGGTGCTCGAAGCGCTGGCAACCACCTCGGACGAATTCAGGTTCGAATTCGAAAACTTCGACTGGGGCGCGGACCATTACCGCAAACATGGCGTGATGATGCCGGAGAACGGGCTCGACGCGCTGCGCAACGCGGATGCCATCCTGTTCGGCTCGGCGGGCGATCCCGACCTGCCGGACCACATTACGTTATGGGGCCTGCGCCTCAGGATCTGCCAGAGCTTTGATCAGTACGCCAACGTGCGTCCGACGCGCATCCTGCCCGGCATCGACGCGCCACTGAAACGCTGCAAGCCTGAGGATCTCGACTGGGTCATCGTACGCGAAAACTCGGAAGGCGAATATTCCGGCGTCGGCGGACGCGTGCATCGCGACCATCCGATCGAGGTTGCCACCGAGGTCTCCGTCTTCACGCGCGCCGGCGTCGAACGGGTGCTGCGCTACGCATTCTCGCTGGCGCAGTCGCGCCCGCGCAAGCAGCTGACCGTCATCACGAAAAGCAACGCGCAGCGCCATGCAATGGTGATGTGGGACGAAATCGCCAGACAAGTGGCGGCGGAATATCCCGATGTCAGGTGGGACAAGGAACTGGTCGACGCGGCGACTGCGCGCATGGTCAACCGCCCGTCGTCGCTGGACACGATCGTCGCCACCAATCTTCATGCCGACATCCTGAGCGATCTGGCGGCGGCGCTGGCGGGCGGCCTCGGCATCACTCCGACCGGCAACATCGATCCGCAGCGCCGTTTTCCGTCGATGTTCGAGCCGATTCACGGATCGGCATTCGACATCATCGGCAAGGGACTGGCGAACCCGATCGGCACCTTCTGGTCGGTCGTGATGCTGCTGCAGCACCTGGGAGAAATGAACGCCGCAACACGCGTGATGCAGGCGATCGAAACAGTCACCGCGGATCCGGCGCTGCACACCCGCGACCTTGGCGGAACGGCCGGCACCGCGCAGGTAACCGCCGCGGTTTGCGCACTGTTGGGAAAAATCGAAACCACCGCCTGATGCTCGAATGAGCAACAATGGATTGCCAACGATTCGCAATCTGGGTTATCGTAGCGACACCGGTCAAAGCAGCACACTATAATAAGATTTGCAACGCATCCCGCGCCTTCGGCCCGGGCCGGTTCATTCATCATTGAGGAGGTAATACATGAATTTCAAGCTGAAAACCCTTGCTGCGATGTCCGTGGCGGCGATGCTGGGTGCCGGCGTCGCGCAAGTCGCGTCCGCCGCGGACGACACCATCGTGCTCGGCGCCGCCGTATCGCTTACCGGCAAGTACGCAACGCTCGGCCACAACACGCAGGACGGCTACAACTTCACCGCCAAACGCATCAATGAAACAGGCGGTGTCAAGGTCGGCAGCAAGCATTACAAGCTGAAGATCGCGTACTACGACGACGAATCGACTTCCGCCCGCGGTGCGCAGCTGGTCGAGCGGCTGATCAAGCAGGACCACGTCAATTTCGTGCTCGGGCCCTACAGCTCGGCACTGACCAAGGCGGTCGCACCGATCACCGAAAAGTACAAGATTCCGATGGTCGAAGGCAACGGCGCCTCCCGCGGCCTGTTCACGAAAGGCTACAAATATCTGTTCGCGGTACTGAACACGTCCGATTACTATCTGCGCCCGGCCGTGGCCATCCTCGCCGAGGAAGCGAAGAAGGAAGGGCGCGACCCGAAGTCGATGAAGATCGCGATCGCGGTCGAAAACGACAATTTCTCGCGTGACGTGCGTGACGGCGTGCTCGAGGACGCGAAGAAGTACGGCATGAAGGTCGTGATCGACGACAAGCTGCCGCCCGATCTCAACGACATGAGCACCACGCTGACCAAGGTCAAGGCGCTGAAGCCGGACGCCCTGCTGATTTCGGGTCACGACAAGGGCGCGATTCTCGGCATCCGCCAGGTCGCGGCGCAGAAAGTGTACGTGCCGATGCTGGCGATGACACACTGCGATTCGGCGAAGGTCATCAAGAAATTCGGCAAGGACGCGAACTACGCATTCTGCGCGTCGCAATGGGATTCGAACCTGACCTACAAGGACCGCTGGTTCGGCAATCCGCAGAAGTTCGCGGAGGACTTCAAGAAGGCCTACAACTATGATCCGCCGTACCAGGTCGCCGAATCCGCAGCCGCGGTTGAAGTGTTCGCCGACGCGATCGAGCGTGCCGGATCGCTCGACCCGCAGAAAGTGCGCGATGCCCTGACCAAGACCGACATGGTGACGTTCTACGGCCCGGTCAAGTTCGACAGCACCGGCAAGAACGTCGGCAAGTCGATGGTGCTGTACCAGATACAGAACGGCAAGTACGTGGTGGTCGCCCCGTCGAAATGGGCGAAGACCAAGCCGATCTACCCGGCGCCGCAGTGGGACAAGCGCCAGTAAACTTTTGAGCCGGCCCGGCGCCCGACGGCGCCGGGCAGACTTCGAATGTCGAATCTCAGCGTCCTGTTCGACGCCCCGATACTGCTGGTGCAGCTCATCGTGAGCGGCATCCTGGTCGGCGCCATTTTCGCGCTGGTCGCCTACGGCATGGCGCTGCTGTGGGGCGTCATGAACATCATCAACATCGCCCAGGGCGAGTTCGTGATGATCGGCGGCTACATCGTGTTCTTCCTGGCGCGCGCCGGCGTCAGTCCGATTTTCGGCATCCCGATCGCGGCGGTGGTGATGTACGGCTTCGGCCTCGCGCTCTACCGCAGCGTGATCTGGCGCATCATCGACCAGGACATGTTCATCTCGATCCTGGCGACGTTCGGCATCAGCATCCTGCTGCAGCAGCTCGGCAACCAGTTGTTCGGTTCCGACATTCGCACGCTGCCGTCCCACCTGCCGAGCCTGTTCCTGGCCGGCGGCATGGTGACCGTCCCCGAAATCAAGATCGTCGGCTTTGTCGCGGCGCTCGCGGTCGGTGCGGCGCTGGTGGTGTTCCTGCGCTACACACGGCTCGGCCAGGCGATCCGTGCCACCGCCCAGAACGCCCGCGCGGCACGCGTGCTCGGCATCGACACCGACCGCGTCTACGCCGCGACCTTCGCGCTCAACTGCGCGATCTGCGGTGCGGCCGGCGGCCTGGTGGCGATGACCTGGTTCATCCAGCCCTACCTCGGCCTCACCTATACGCTGCGCTCGTTCATGATCGTGATCGTTGCCGGACTCGGCAATCTGCCCGGCGTGATACTGGCCGGCACCGGCCTCGGCGTGGTGGAACAGGCGGCGGGCTTCATTCTCGGTGCGGAATATCAGACCGCGTTCGTATTTCTGCTGCTGGTCGTCATCCTGGTCGGCCGCAACATGGTGCTGGCGCGCCAGCGCCGCTACCTGAAATGAACAACCGCAAGCGCGATATCGCAATCATTGTCGCGATCGGTGTCGCCGGCATCGCCGCGCCGTGGGTCGCGCCGGCCGTCACCACGCAGCTGGCATTCCTGTGGCTGATGATCCTGTTCGCCCTGACGTGGGACATCAACGGCGGCCAGATGGGTTACAACTCATTCGGCAACGTGCTGTTCTTCGGCCTCGGCGTCTACGCGTGCGCACTGCTGCAGCGCGATTCCGGCCTTTCATACTACGTAGCGCTGGGTTGCGGCATCGGCCTCGGTGCACTGGTCGCAGCCGGCGTCGCCCTGATTCTCGGGCCTGCCATTCTGGCGATCCGCGGCCATTATTTCGCGATCGCGACGCTCGGGCTTGCGATCGTCGCCGCCGACATCGCGTCGGCATGGGAGTATGTCGGCGCCGCGTCCGGCCTCGCCACACCGGTCTATCCCGGCCTGATCGAGCACCGCACCCGCTTCTTCTACTACCTGCTGTTCGCACTGGCGGCGCTGACTTTCCTGGCCGTGCGCAAGCTCTACTCGGCGCGTTTCGGACTGGCGATCAACGCTATTCGCGACGATGAGGACAAGGCCGAGGCGATGGGATTGCACACCACGCGCTACAAGGTATTCGCGTGGTGCATCAGCGCCTTCTTTCTGGGCGCGGCCGGCGGTCCGGTCGGCAACCTGGTCGGCTTCATCGATCCGCAGGATCTGGCGTTCGCCGGCGCCACCTTCGGTGTGTGGATGGTGCTGATGGCGGTGCTCGGCGGCAAGGGCACGCTGTGGGGGCCGGTAATCGGCGCCGTCGTGTTCCACATCACACAGGAAGTGTTCTGGACCTATCTGCTCGGCTGGCAGCGCGTCGCGATGGGACTGCTGATCGTCATCATCGTGGTGTTCTTCCCGGCCGGCATTCTCGGTTGGGCCGGACGTGCGCGCGCGCGCCCGAAAGATCCCGCCCAGCCTGCGCCGGCCACCAAGACGGCGCCACGGCCGAGCATGGAGGCCGAACGGTGAGCGCGCTGCTGGAAGTGCGCGACGTCAGCAAGCGTTTCGGCGGCATCGTCGCCAACCACAAGGTTTCGCTCGACGTGGCGCGCGGCAGCATCACCGGGCTGATCGGCCCCAACGGTTCCGGCAAGACCACGCTGTTCAATTCGATCGTCGGCTATCATCCAATCGACGGCGGCTCGATCCGCTTCGACGGCCGCGAGATCGCGCGCATGCGCGCGCCGCAAATCGCCCGCCTGGGACTGGTGCGCACGTTTCAGCAGACGCACGTCTACCGCGCGATGGATTGCGTGCAGAACATGCAGATCAGCACGCCGCATGCCGGCGAAACGCTGCTCACGATGCTGCGCAGCCCGGCGGCCGCGGTCACCGAGCGCGCCGAGGCGCTGCTGGAGTTCGTCGGGCTGTATTCCAAGCGCATGCTGCGCGCCGGCGATCTGTCGTTCGGTCAGCAGAAGCTGCTGGAATTCGCGATGGCGCTGATGAACGAGCCCAAGCTGCTGCTGCTCGACGAGCCGACTGCCGGCATCAACCCGGTGCTGATCAACGGGCTGATCGACCGGCTGAAACGCGCCAACGCGGAGCTCGGCATCACGCTGCTGGTGATCGAGCACAACATGCGCGTCATCATGAATCTGGCAAGCCACATCTACTGCTTCGCGCATGGTGAGCTGCTGGCGGAAGGCGATCCGGAAAAAGTGCGCAACGACCGGCGCGTGCTCGACGCCTATCTCGGAGGCCGCTGATGGCCGAAACCGGCACACCGCAATCGAAAATCAGCGGCTACGGCTTCGGCAGCACCGACGTCGTGCTGTCGGTCGACGAGGTCGAGCGCGCCGCCGGCGAACTGGCGCAAAGCGGGCCTGACACCAACGAGCTGGCGCAACTGTGCAGCGGCGACCCGCTGGTTGCGATCGACGGATTGGTCGCCGGTTACGGCAAGATGGAAATTCTGCACGGCTTCGATCTGCGCGTCGGCCGCGGCCAGTCGCTGTGCCTGATCGGTCCCAACGGGGCCGGCAAATCGACAGTGCTGCATTCGATTCACGGCTTCACCCGCATCACGTCCGGCACCATCCGCGTCAACGGCCGCGATGTGACACAGCTGTCACCGCACCGCAAGCTGCGCGAGGCCGGCGTCGCCTACATTTTGCAGGACAACTCGGTGTTCCCGGACATGAGCGTCGAGGAAAACCTGTTCATGGGCGGCTTTCTGATGAACCGGCCGCATGACGCGAAACAGGCAGCCGAAAGCGTGTTCGACCGCTATCCGCGACTTGCCGAGCGGCGTCATCAACGCGCCGGCGTGCTGTCCGGCGGCGAACGCCGGCTGCTGGAGATTTCGCGCGCGCTGATCATGAATCCGGAAGTGCTGCTGGTCGACGAGCCGTCGATCGGGCTCGAGCCGCGCTACATCGACCGGGTGTTCGAAATCCTGAGCGACCTGCAGCAACGTGAAGCGAAGACCATCATCATGGTCGAGCAGAACGCGAAAAAAGGACTCGAATTTGCCGACCTCGGCTACGTGCTGGTATCGGGCAGAACGGCGCTTGCCGGCCGTGGCCGCGACCTGCTCGACAATCCGGAGGTGGGGCGGCTGTTTCTCGGCGGCTGAGCAGCGTTCATTCCGCGCCCGCCTCATCGTCGCGCTCGAGCCATCCGGAAAACTCGAATTGCCGCTCACACCACGCGGCGACCGACAACACTCCATCATCGTCGCCGGAACGTCCAACGATCTGCAATCCCAGCGGCAGTCCGCGCGGCCCCAGTTCCACCGGAATGCTGATCGCCGGCACACCGGTCAGTGTCCACATCACGCAGAACGTCGGATCGCCGGTCTCGCCCAGTGTTGCCGGCGCCTCGCCGCGCGCCGGCGGCGTGATGATTGCATCATAGTCGGACAGAAAGCCGTCGAGCGTCTCGATCAGGTCCTGGCGCAGCGCCACCGCTTCGCGGTAGCGTTCGGCCGGAATCGCCCGGCCGGCGTCGATCAGGCGATTCAGCATGTCGCTGAGATCGGCGCGGTGCGCATCCTGCAGCGTGCGGAAGAATTGCGACGCCTCGTACGTCATGATCGTGCTGTGCACGGTGTGCGCATCATTGAACACCGCGGGCAGCTCCGCTTCGGCCACCACCGCACCGGCGCCGCCGAGTTGCCGGATCGCGTCGACGAAACTGCCGGCTTGCGCGGCATCCGCGGCACGCCACACCGGCGTACGCACCGCCACCAGACGCGGCGGCGACACCGGCTGCCGCACGGCACCGCCGATACGGCCGCTGCTCGCCATCACGCTGGCCACGCGGCCGGCGTCGGCAACCGAGCGCGCCAGCACGCCGGTCTGATCGAGCGTCGGACTGTAGTCGAGTGTGCCGTGGTTCGGCACCAGGCCGCGGGTCGGCTTGAAGCCGACAATGCCGCAAAACGCGGCCGGCCGGATCACCGATCCGGCGGTCTGGGTGCCGAGCGCCGCAGCCACCATGCCACTCGCGACGGCGGCGGCCGAGCCGCTGGACGAGCCGCCCGGCGTATGCGCGGTGTTCCACGGATTATGCGTCTTGCCTGGTGCGAAATAGGCGAATTCGGTGGTGACCGTCTTGCCCATGATCACCGCGCCCGCGCGCTCCAGACGCCGCACCACTTCGGCGCTTTCCTGCACAACGTGGTCACGATATACCGGCGATCCCATCGTCGTCGGCAGCCCGGCAACGTCGATGATGTCCTTGACGCCGACCGGGACGCCGTCGAGCACGCCACGCGCCGTGCCGCCGGCGCGCTCCGCGTCGAGCGCGGCGGCACGCGCCAGCGCACGTTCCGTATCGAGCTGCTGCCACGCCTGAATCCGCGGCTCGAGCTGCTCGATGCGTTCGAAACAGCTTCGCGTCAGTGCCAGCACGGTGGTGCCACTCTCGTCCAGACGCTCCACCGCCTCAGCCGCGCCCAATCTGAATAGTTCGTCCATGATCGCCCGTTGTTTATTCCTTGAGTCGAAGATTTTACCCTCGTTTCGAGCATTCTCGATGGCGCGCAAAGCGTGTCCTGCGTCACTTCAACGGTGATAACCGCAGAGGCGCAGAGGTCGCAGAGAAAACGCAGAGAAAGGCAATAACCGCAAAGGCGCGAAGGCGCAAAGAAAAGCCGCAAAGAACTTCGGAATTTCTGATTGCGTCTTGCTTTTGGTTTCCTTCGCGTTCCTCTGTGCCTCCGCGCCTCTGCGGTTATCGCTTTGGTTTTCGTCTTTCCTTGGCGCTCTTGGCGCCTTGGCGGTTCAATTTCAATCCGCCCTTTCAAATCCAGAACAGCCAGACCGCCGCCAGCGCGCACGTCGCCGCGAGAAACGGCAGCGAAAACCGGTGGAACACATGCAGCATGCCCGGTTCGCCGGCGATGCGCAGCGCGATGATGTTCGCCAGCGATCCCGCCACGAAACCGAAACCGCCGACGTTGACGCCGTATGCAATCAGATGCCAGTTTCGTGAATATTCCGCCAGCAGAATCGCCGCCGGCACGTTGCTGATCAATTGCGACGTGATCACTCCGGTCGCAAACAGCACATGCGGATTGCCGAGCGGCAGATGCGCCATCAATGTCCTGACCGCGCCGAGGTCGGCAATCAGCCGCAAGTCGATGAACATCAGGACAAACACCAGGATCAGTGTCCAGTCGACCCGGCGCAGCACCTGGCGCCCGGCGATCACGAACAGCATGCCCACGCAGGCCAGCGCCAGCGCGGTCGCATGCAATTGAACCAGCGCAATGAACGGCACGAACAGCCCGGCCGAAATC
>JBDZVW010000397.1:0-2785 GCA_040255885.1 Betaproteobacteria bacterium | reverse complement strand
CCTTCGGCGGCGCCTGTTGCAAATGGCGCACTCTCCCGCTGCAACTTGGTTCGGCGGCCCCACTATACAGTGGCCGTACCGATTAAACAAGCGCGCGCCGCGCCGCTATGTGCCGGATGCCGGCAGCAGTTCCATGCGAAAACCGGATGCGTCGAGGCCGCTGATATCGAGCATCAGGCGCACGCTCACTTCGGCGTCCGGCGCAATGCCGGCCTGTGCATCCTGGTCCGGCTTCAGATATTGCGCCGGCATGAAAATGCGCCGCGCGACCGGGCGGTTCTGGCCGTCGGTCAGCGTCAGGTCCAGTGCCGGATAACCCGTCGTAACCGACCCGCGATTGCGCAGTGTGACCGAAACCGCAACGCGATCGGGGTGCGCCGCATCCGTCGCGCTCAGGTCGGACGATTCGATCGTGATCTTGTCCGGCTGCTGCGGCAGCGGCACCGTGCAGCCGAACAGCTCGCAGGCGCCGGTCAGGACCGGCTTGAATGCCGGGTAGCGCGCGGCCAGGCCCACCCGGAACAGGAAAATGAGCTGCACAATGACGAGCAGCGCAAGCAACAGCGCGCCCCCGCCCCACAACCGGCGGCGGCGCCGGGTCAATGCACTTTCGCCGGAAAGAAAATCCGGATCGAGCGCCGGAACCACCGGAGTCTTCGGCAGCGGCGCGGGCGTGGCAGGCGCCGCTTCGGCAGCGGCGGTCGGCCGGGCATCAGGCGCAGTTTCCGGCGGTGCCGACGGCGGAGCCACGGGCAGGGCCGGCGTCAGCGCCCGCGGCTGCGCCGCGGCGCCCGGCGCTTCATCGGCTGTAGATTCCTGTGTAACGGATGGCGCCGCCGGTTCTTTTTGTTCCGGCTCGTGTCGCAGACCGGCCGCAATGTTGCCGGCCGGCCGAATGACATCCAGCATGCGCGCAAAAATCGGTACGCTGCGGTCGGGTGCGACCGGCGCGAATTCGTCCGCCGGTTTTACCATCGGCTTCACATCGGCCGGCTCGGTCAGCGTCGGCGTCCGCCGGTCGCGATGGCCGTCATCGGGCGGCGGCACATCTGGCTTGACGACGGACGGTACGTCCGGTGCCGCGGCTGGCGGCGTGTCGGAAGCGGCGGATGAAGCCACATCACGACTGACCGCCGGTGGGACGTCGCCGGCATCGGACGGCATGCCCGGCGCGCCGGATGGTGGTGCGTCGGGTGCCGCGGCGGGGGCCGAATCATGCGCCGCCGGCACAGCCGATGGCGACGGCGCGTCGGACAGCGATGCCGGGCCAGCCTCTGCAGCCGGCGCCGCGTCCGTCCGGATTTCGGGTTCAATGCGAAGTCCGGGTTCGATACGGGTACGCATGTCGCGCACGGGCCCGGGAACCGGCGTGTCGGCAGCCGGCAGCGACAACTCCTGAAGACCGTCGAACACCGCGAAACAGCGTCCGCAGCGCACGTCGCCGTCGTGCGCATCGAGCTGCTCGGTGGTAATGCGAAACAGCGCGCCGCAGTTCGGACAGCGCACGGCCATCGTCATGATCGTTTCCCGCCGTTCATCGCTTCACACCCGACAGCAGCACCCAGCCTTCGTCCTGCGTCGCGGCTGCGGTCGGCACCATGTCGAACCATTTCCTGTAAACATCGCACAGTTCTTCGGCCTGTCCGGCCAGAATGCCGGACAATGCAATGCGCCCGCCGCTGCGGGTATGGCGCGCGACAACCGGAGCAAGTACTTTGAGAGGCGTGGCGAGAATGTTGGCAACGACGATGTCCACATCGGGCGGAAGCTGCTGCGCAGCGCTGAAAAACCGGATGCTGACCTGATTTTGCACAGCATTATGATTCGCGGCAACTACCGCCTGCGGATCGATGTCGACGCCGCACACATCGCCGGCGCCGAACTTGCATGCGGCAATCGCCAGTATCCCGGAGCCGCAGCCATAGTCGAGCAGCGTCTCGCCGCCCGTGATCTGCGCTTCGAGCCAGCGCAGGCACAGCCGGGTGGTCGGATGCGTGCCGGTGCCGAACGCGACGCCGGGATCGAGCAGCACATTGATGGCGGCAGGATCGGGCGGCTGGTGCCAGCTCGGCACGATCCACAGGCGCTGCGAAACGTGCACCGGCCCGAACTGGCGCTGCGTCGCACGCACCCAGTCCTGATCATCGACGCGCACGACTTTGAATCCGGCCGTCGCCGGCAACTCCGCACGCCGCAACGCGTCCGGCATCAGCACCGCCGGGTCGACGTCGGCGTCGATCAGTGCGCTGACGCTGGCCCACTGCCACGGCGCCCCGGCCGCGTCGCCGAACACCGGCGTTTCGCGCGGCGTTCCGGCATCGGCGTCGCTGACATCGACCGCAATCGCGCCGCATTCGAGCAGCGCATCGGCCAGCGGGTCGGCAATGTCGCCGGCAACCTCGGTCGAAACGGCAAGCCAGAATGCCATCGGTTCCACCGTTCACGACATGCGACGGCGATGATTGCAGGCGCTCATTCGACCTTGGCCAGCTTCGCGAGTTTCTCCTCCAGGTAGTGGATCGGCGTACCGCCGCGCAGAAACGCCGCGTCATGCAACAGATCCAGATGCAGCGCGATATTGGTATGGATGCCTTCGATCACGGTTTCGGTCAGCGCGATATTCATGCGCGCGATTGCCTGTTCACGGTTGTCGCCGTACGCGATGATTTTTGCGATCAGCGAATCATAGTACGGTGGCACGAAATAGTTATTATAGACGTGCGAGTCGACCCGTATGCCGGGGCCGCCCGGCATGTGCAACGACGTGATGCGGCCCGGCGACGGT